>JAZBOD010000026.1:0-6846 GCA_036350955.1 Desulforhopalus sp.
GCCCTGCTGGTCGGCCTGGTCGACACCCTCGGCCGGGCCTTTCTGCCGGTGGTCTTCCGCCTGCTGTTCGCCTCGTCCACCGCCGATGCCGCCGCGGCATCGCTCGCCTCGATGGCCATCTACATTCTCATGGCGGCGGTGCTGATCTGGCGGCCCCGCGGCCTCTTCCCGGTGCACAGCGGATGAAGTTCTTCAGCCGCCACCATCTCATTCTCTCTGCCGGGGCCCTCTTTTTCGCCCTGCTGCCGGTCGCCGCCACCGTCCTCGGCGAGCCCTATCTGATCTCCCTGTTCAGCCGCATCCTGATCTACGCCCTGGCGGCGGTGAGTCTTGACCTGCTCCTCGGCTACGGCGGGCTGATCAGCCTCGGCCACGCCGCCTATCTCGGGATCGGTGCCTATGTGGTGGGGATTTTTTTCCACCACCAGAGCGAGGGTGTGCCGCTGATCACCTGGCCTTTGGTTATCGATGGCAGCACCAGCGCCCTGCTGGTCTGGCCGGTGGCGGTAGTGATTTCTGCACTTTTCGCCCTGGTTATCGGTGCCCTCTCCCTGCGCACCAGGGGGATGCATTTCATCATGATCACCCTGGCCTTTGCCCAGATGCTCTACTACTTTTTTGTTTCCCTGGAAAAGTACGGCGGCGATGACGGGCTCTCCCTCTATTCCCGGAATCAGCTGCCCGGCCTAGACCTGGGCAACAGCCTGCAGTTTTACTACGTCTGCCTGGTGCTCCTCGCCCTCTTCCTGCTGCTCACCGTCCGTCTGTCACAGTCACGGTTCGGCCTGGTGCTGCAGGGGGCAAAAGCCAACGACCGGCGGGCCAGAACTCTGGGGATCAACACCTACTGGTACAAGCTGGCCTGTTTCGTCCTCGCCGGCGGCGGTGCCGGGCTGGCCGGAGCACTGCTCGCCAACCAGACCGAATTCGTCAGCCCCGGCCTGCTTCACTGGACAATGTCCGGCGAGCTGATGGTCATGGTCCTCCTCGGCGGGCTTGGCTCGCTGTACGGGCCAATAGCCGGAGCGGCGGTCTTTCTTCTCCTCGAGGAGGGGCTGGCAATGTATACCGAGCACTGGATGATCTACATGGGGCCGATCCTGGTGCTGGTGGTAATCTTTGCCAAGCGGGGGTTGTTCGGTGCCCTGGCCGGGACGGAGCGGCGGCAATGAAGATCCTCCAGGTGCGCGGCCTGCAGAAATCTTTCGGCGCGGTGGAGGCAACCAGAAACCTCTCCCTGACCGTCCGGGCCGGAGACATCCATGCCCTGATCGGGCCAAACGGTGCCGGAAAAACCACCCTGGTCAACCAGCTCTCCGGCGATATCCTCCCCGACCAGGGGGAGATCCGTTTCAACGGCATGCCGATCACCGACCTGCAGCCCTATCGCCGCGCCCGCCTCGGCCTGGCCCGCTCCTACCAGATCACCTCGATCTTCGACCAGCTCACCGTCGCCGAAAACTTTGCCCTGGCGATCCTTGCCGGCAGCCGACATAATTTCCGCTTCTGGCGTCACGCTCTTGACGCCCGCCGGGTCAGGGAGGAACTGCCGGCGGCGCTTTCCCGGGTTGATCTTTTTGCCAGCGCCGAACGCCTCGCCGGCCACCTCTCCCACGGCGAAAAACGGCAGCTGGAGGTGGGCATGACCCTGGTCGGCAAACCACGCCTGCTGATCCTCGACGAGCCGATGGCCGGGATGGGCCCGGGCGGGACGGTGGAGCTCTCCAAGCTGATCCGCCGACTCAAGGGCGAGCTGACCATCCTTCTCGTCGAGCATGACATGAAGGTGGTTTTTGCCCTGGCCGACAGGGTCACCGTTCTGGTCAACGGCGAAAATATCGCCACCGGCACCCCGGAACAGATCCGCACCAACCCCCTGGTCCGCACCGCCTACCTCGGCGAGGAGAGCTGAAATGCTCGAGATCGACACTATCGAAAGCTTCTACGGCTCAAGCCAGGCCCTGTTCGGGGTCTCTCTTGCCATCGGCGAAGCGGAGGTGGTCACCCTGCTCGGCCGCAACGGCATGGGCAAAAGTACCACTATCCGGTCGATCATCGGCCTGACCCCGGCCCGGAGGGGCACCATCATTTTTCAGGGCAAACGGATCGAAGGGTGGCCGAGCTACCGGATCGCCCGGCTCGGCCTCGGCCTGGTCCCTGAGGGGAGGCAGATTTTTGCCAACCTCACCGTCCGGGAAAACCTTATCGCCACCGCCGCCAACCGCCGGGGGACCAAAAATCCCTATTCCATCCAGGATATTCTGGACATTTTCCCCCGGCTTGAGGAGCGGCTCGGCAACTTCGGCAACCAGCTCTCCGGCGGTGAACAGCAGATGCTCGCCATTGGCCGGGCCCTGATGACCAACCCGCACCTGCTGATTCTTGATGAAGCCACGGAAGGGCTCGCCCCGCTGATCCGTCAGGAGATCTGGCGGGGGCTGACCATCCTCAAAGGCAAAGGCCTGGCCATCCTGGTCATCGACAAAAACCTCGAATCGCTGATGGCCATCGCCGAGCGCCACTACATTATGGAAAAGGGTCGAGTGGTCTGGTCGGGCAGCACCGCCGAACTCCGCGGCAACCGTGCCCTGCAGGAGCGCTACCTCGGGGTCTGAAATGGCTGCCGCTAAACCAGGACCAAGGCAACCAGCAGGCCGGGCAAAATCGCCGCAATGAGCAACAGCGGCAGTCGATAGTTCTGACGAAAACCGGCGATGGCGGCAAAAAGCAGCCCTTTGACCAGGGTATTGGTGGCGCAGGCGAGGACTATGCCCAGAGTGGCGACTTCGGCATCCAGCTGCTGCTGTGCCGAACGGGCAAGAGAGAGGGTTATCGCATCGACATCCATAATCCCCGAAACCACCGCCAGGACATATACTCCGGAGTTGCCAAACCACTCCTGCATCGCTTCCGACAGCAGCAGAACAGCTGCCAAAAGGCCGGCAAACTTCAGGGCCATCCCCAGCTGCAGCGGGTTTTCGAGATCAATCGAGTGCCCGTCACTCCTCCCCTCCCGGTCAGCCTCCCGCCAGAACCAGCTAAAGAGCGCCAAAAGCCCCACGGCCATCACGATCAACGGCACCCAGAGCGGGTGGAGCAGGTCGGGATTAACCACCAGGACTTCGATGACCACCCGGAGGAACATGATCGTTGATGCCAGCAGAAAGCCGCCGATAAATACCCCCGCGCTGCTCCCTCCCCGGGCGAACCGGGCCAGACTGATGGTGACTGCGGTTGAAGAGGCCAGCCCCCCGGCAACGGCGGTGAGCAGTGTCCCCCTCTCCCTGCCGTAGATCTGGATCACCACATAGCCGACAAAGGAGAGGCCGGAGATCACCACCACCATCCACCAGGTCCAGTAGGGGTTCAGCGCCTGCCAGGGTCCATAGCCCTGGTTCGGCAGCAGGGGGAGAAAAACCAGGGAAATGATCAGGAGTTTGGCGCCGGCGAAAAAGTCACGGGGAGTAATTCTTTTCAGCCAGGAATGGAGAACCGGTTTGTAGCCGAGCAGGGAGATGACCACCACCGTTGCCGCCACCGCCGTGATATGGTGACCATAGGCCGCCCAGGCCGCCAGAACAAAACAGAGCATCATGGTGAAGGCGGTGGTGGTACCGAGATCTTTGTCAGCGCGAACGTCGAGGATATGGGCGGCAGTAATCAGCACTGAAACCGCGGCAAAAGCAAGGCCGAGAAACCAGGGGCCGGTTTCCTGAGCGAGCAGAGCGACAACCGCGCCTAGCAGGCCGATCAGGGAGAAGGTCCGGATTCCGGCGATCCGCTCCCCTTCGCCCCCGTCACGGTCACTCCAGCCGCGCTCGATGCCGATCAACAAACCGATCGCCAGGGAGACACCCAGAGTAATGACGACATCGTATGACGGTTCCATACTCAGCGATACTAACCGGCGCAACAACTCCCTGTCAAGCAGCCCCGGGTTTACGGTCTCCGGCAAATACCCTTTGGAAGATTGGTAAAAATGGAGTTAAATGGGCACAGCAGCCTGACGAGAACGAAGCTCCGCTTGCCGTGTCGCGAGAGTCTGTTCCAGGGAAAGCCTGCGAAAACTGCTGGCGATGCGAGCGGCGGGTCTGAAAAACCCGGTAGCGTTTAAAGATTGCGCACCGAAAAGACTCCGAACCGGGAGACGCCCGTGCTGATGCGACTTTTTCCCTGGAAATTTCTGCTGCGCCTTGCTGCCCGGCGCTTTGATATCATCGATCCGCTGCTGGTTGCCGCGCGGATCAGGAGCTTCGCCCAGCCCTCCGAGGTTCAGGAGCCGATAGAACTGCTTCGCGCCGGGATCATCTTCCATGCCCGCGGCCTGCTCAACACCAAGGCAATCCAGCACAACCTCGACTGGGTCTGGCCCTACTGGGTGGAGCGACAGTTCAATCCCCGGGATCACTCCTTTATTCCCCGCGCCTTCTCTTTTTCCCATATCAATCTCACCCACCGCAACTGGACCGCCCTTGGCGTACCGGACCTCCCGTTTTATCCGCTGGTCGACCCCCGTGGCCTGGTCACCCCACTCCATGACAGCTGGTCGATCGACTGCTGGTTTCAGGATGATCAGGGAATCTCTCTTTGCCCTTCCCGGATGGCCCAAGTCGACCAGAAACTGATCGATGACCACCGGCGGCAGGTAATCACCCGCTCTGCGGCAAAGGGCATCGTGCTCACCACCGAAGCGGTAATGACCGTCGACGACGGCCGGCCGATGCTCCAGCTGGATGCCGGTGCCGAGTCAACCAACAGCGGCTGGCTGGTGATTGCCCTCCGGCCCTGCAACCCGGAAGGGGTGCAGTTCATCGAACATGCCGAGGTACTCGAAGATCACCAAGGATGGCTGGTCAATGGGCAAATCGAGGTCAGGCTGACTGAGCCTCCACAAAAATACCTCTTCTCCGATTACCGTAGCGGTGATGTCTTTTTCCGCCTGAAGGAGCCGCAGAGCACGGTCAGCAAGAGCTGCCGGATCGGCATGGTGACGGCAGCAGCCTGCTATCGCATCGAGCAAGGCACCCCGCCGAAAAAGTACCCGCTGAGCATCAGCCTTGCCCCGCCTGATAGCCCACGGCAGATTGACCGGCAAAACTGGCTGGAGGCGGAACTTCCCGCAGCCGGCATCCAGATTCCCGATCCCTGGGCCCAATTCCTCTACCGTACCGCCACTCGCAGCCTGATCCACCTCTCCGCCGGTGAGGTGATTCCCGGACCATATACCTACAACCGTTTCTGGTTTCGCGATGCCTGCTACATGCTCAACGCGATGCTGACCATCGGCCTCAGTAACAGATGCCGGCGTCATCTTGATACCTTCGCCGACCGCCAGAGCAGTGCCGGTTTTTTCCATTCCCAGGATGGCGAATGGGACTCCAACGGCCAGGTACTCTGGCTGTTCAACCGCTACCGCCTTTTGTCCGGCGGCGATTTCAACCGTGACTGGCTCGAGCCGATCCGTAAAGGGGCCGAATGGATTGCCAAGAAAAGGGTGTTTTCAACCACTGATCCGAAAATCAATGGCCTGCTTCCCGCGGGGTTCAGCGCCGAACATTTTGGCCCCAATGACCACTACTATTGGGATGATTTCTGGGCCGTGGCCGGTCTCCGTGCTGCGGCAGAGACGATGTCTGCCTTGGGTTTTGCCAACGAGTCGGTAGCGATCAGCGCCACCGCCAGGGCCATGGAGCAGGATCTGCTCCACAGTATCGCCCTGGTTGCCGGAGAAACCGGACTGCCGGCAATTCCGGCATCACCTCATCGCCGTCTCGATTCCGCGGCAATCGGCTGCCTGGTAGCGGACTACCCGCTGCAGCTGCTGCCGCCGGGTGATGCGAGAATGGTGGCCACCGCCGAATACCTTGTCGAGAACTGTCTGGTAAAAGAGTGTTTTTTCCAGGATATGATCCATTCCGGGATCAATATTTACATGACCCTGGAACTGGCAGAGACCTATCTGAGGGCTGAAGATCTCCGTTTCCGTGGACTGTTTGAAGGGGCGGCGGCCCTCGCCTCGCCAACCGGTCAATGGCCCGAGGCGATCCATCCCCGTACCGGTGGCGGCTGCATGGGCGATGGCCAGCACGGTTGGGCAATCGCGGAATGGCTGATGCTGCTGCGCAATTTCTTTGTCATGGAAGAGGAGGGGGCCCTGCGCATCGGCCTGGGTATTCTCCCGGAATGGCAAACCCAGGCGCAATTAGCTTACGGGCCGACGCTGACCCCATACGGCAGCATCTCGGTGGTAATCGAGGGCCAACAAGAGACGGCCCGGGTCAGCCTGACCGCCGACTGGTACGGCAACGCTCGGCCGGCCGTCACCGCCTGCCTGCCAGGCTGTGCCCACAAGCGGCTTGAGCCACCCGATTACTCGGCAATCGTGGAGAGAAAACCATGAAAATTACCATGTTCACCAACACCTATCTCCCCCATATCGGCGGGGTGGCCCGCTCGGTGTCGACATTTGCCGAGGCTCTCGAGGAGCGCGGCCATGCGGTACAGATCATCGCTCCCACCTTTCACGACATGGGCAGAGAGGTTGGCCAGAATATTGTCAGGGTCCCGGCACTGCAGAATTTTAACGGCAGTGATTTCTCGGTGCGCATTCCGCTACCGGGAATCATTGGCGAAGCAATCAACGACTTCGCCCCCGATATTATCCACAGCCACCACCCTTTTCTGCTCGGCGATGCGGCTCTGCGCATGGCCAGGGCCTTTAACCTGCCCCTGATTTTTACCCACCATACCCTTTATGAACGTTATACCCATTACGTTCCCCTCGATTCGGCGGCACTGAAACGTTTTGTCATCGAACTGGCGACCGGCTATGCCAACCTCTGCAAC
>JAZBOD010000027.1:0-2762 GCA_036350955.1 Desulforhopalus sp.
ATGATCGGGACCGGGTTCATCTGGCCGTCGGCTACCCCGGTCTGCAGGGCGGTGTACACCTCGGACCAGGAGATCGCCGCCGGCTGACCGCCCATTGCGCTGATAATCGCCTGATGGGTGTCGAGCCCCATGGTGCGGATCTTCAGTCCGGCCATATCGGCAGGGCTGTGAATCGGCCGTTTCGAGTTGGTCAGATGAAAGAATCCCCCGGAGTCGCCGAAACCAAGGACATGCAGACCGGTCTTCTGGTCGATATCGGCGGCCAGACGGGCGCCGAAGGGGCCGTCGAAAACCTCGTAGGTCTTGCTGATGGTGGGAAAGGCAAAAGGAATATCAAGCACCCCGATCAGCGGATAGATCGAGGCGAAACCACCCACCGAATGGATACCGGACTGGATTACCCCGGCCTTGACCTGCTGCACCACATCATTGTCCTTACCCAACTGGCCGCTGGGGAAGGTCTGCACCAGCACCGCCCCGTTGGTTCCGGCCTCCACCAGACTCTTAAACACCGTCGCCATCGCCCCGGTCGGGTTGTCAAAAGGATCGTCTTTGTTAAGATGGTGCAGCTTGATGGTTTTTTCGGCAAAAGCGGTACCGGTACCGCCCAGGATTGCCAAGAGAGCCAGCACCACCAGTATCGACAGCTGTTTTGTAACCTTCATATACACCTCCTGCAGGTTGTGGCAACCGGGTTGCCGTTGACTGGTTCGATGCCCGGCCCAATCAGCCATCGCCTGGACCGGACGAGCGCACTTACATCAAGAGCCGGGGGATAAACAGGGTGAGATCCGGCCAGAAGGCGACCACGAAAAGCACCAGCACTTCGACCAGCAAAAACGGGATCAAGGCATAACTGATCCTTTCAATCTTCTCCCCGGTCACCGAGGACATCACGAACAGACAGGCTCCCACCGGCGGGGTCATCAGCGAAATATTGAGGGCGAGGACGATCATGATCCCGGCGTGGACCGGATCCATGCCGATGGTCGCGGTCAATGGTCCCAGCACCGGGGCGAGAATGATCAGCGCCGCATTGATATCCATAAACATCCCGACGACCAGGAGCAACAAGAGGATGAGGCCGATGATCACGTTGGGGTTGCTGGAGAGAAAGAGGAAAAATGCGGCGATCTTCTGGGGAATCTGCATAAAAGTCATCCACCAGCTGAGGATCGAGGCACTGGCGATGATCAAAAAGACGATCCCGGTAATCCGCGCAGTGCGCACCAGCATCTCGACGATGTCATTGACACTTAGTGCCCGGTAGACAACCACGCCGAGAAACAGCGCATAAAACACCGCTATCGCCGCCGCTTCGGTGGGGGTGACGATGCCGAAAAGAATGCCGCCGAGGATGATTCCCGGCATGAGGATCGCCAGAAAACTCGACTTGAACGCCCAGAGTATCTTCAGCAGGCTGAAACGCTCTTTGCTTTTCGGCAGATTGAGCCGACGGCCCATGGCCGCGATCAGCGCCATGCAGAGCATACAGATCAACAGACCTGGAAGAATCCCGGCGGCAAACAGTCCGGCGATGGAGACCCCCATCAGCGAACCGTAGATGACCATCAGGTTGGATGGCGGGATAGTCGGGCCGATTATCGAGCCGGCCACGGTAACCGCACAGGCAAAAGGACGTTTGTATCCCTCCTTGACCATGGCCGGCACCAGGGTATTGCCAAAGGCGGCAGTATCGGCTACCGCCGCCCCGGTCATTCCGGCAAAAAGCACCGAAGCGATCATGTTGGAGTGGGCCAGGCCGCCGCGGAGATAGCCGACCAGGGCATTGGCAAACTCGGCGAGTTTTTGGGTGATCCCCGCGCGGTTCATAATTTCACCGGCGAGGATAAAGAACGGCATGGCCATGAAGGTAAAGAGGTCAAGCCCCTCAAAATACCGTTTGGGGGCCATCATCAGAAAATTTTCGCCACCGATCTGCACCAGACCGACAATCCCCGCAACGCCGAGGGTCACCCCGATGGGGACCCCGATGAGAATAAAGGCAAAAAATATGATCAGCACGGAAATCATCGCTCGCTCCTGTAGAGGTTTTCGTTCAACCTTACTGGGTCTTCGGCTGTGTCCTCTCCTGACCGCGCAGCATCGCGGCGAAGACCTGAAAAGTGGTCAATGCCGAAGAGATCGGCACCGCCGCAAAGGGGACCACCATGGTCATTCCGAAAATCGAGGCATACTGGCTCATCCCCGATTTGGCCATCCCCAGGCCATACCAGGTCATAAAGGCGAAAAAGGCGATGCTTACCAGGTCAAGGCATACCATCAGCACCGTTCCTGCCCTGACCGGCAGAAAGCGGCGGACGATATCCAGCCCGATATGTTCACGGTAGTAGGCGCCGCAGGAGACTGCCAGCAGGGCCGCCCAGATCATCACGTAGCGGGAGAACTCCTCGGTCCAGACCACCCCCAGATGGAGAACGTAGCGCTCAATCACCCCAAACCAGATGACCGTGACCATCACCGCCACCAGCAGGGCACAGATCCTCTCCACCAGCCAGTTGAGTCGCCGGGCAAAACGCTGCAACAACGGCTCATCGGTCGAATGCATCAAAGCGCTCCTTATCTCCGCTGATGGGACCCTGCCGGGAATCGATGGCCTGCGCCAAACCGCAGCGATAGAGCCGACTCAGCGAGCCAGATTGTTCCGGCACGAAGGTTTTTATCCCCTCTGGTGTGGCGGGTGGTCAGAATACTTTGCAGTATAGACCGCGGGGATCACCGCATACATCGCCGCCGCTTTG
>JAZBOD010000028.1:0-2763 GCA_036350955.1 Desulforhopalus sp.
AAAAATGAAGAGGGCGATCTCAACTGGCTCCCGGCCGGCCGGCAAACCACCGGCAAGAATCTGGACAGGGATTGGTAATGGTCAAGAAACTGCATATTTACTCGACAGTAACTCTTTTCGTCTTCTTGCTCAGCTGCAGCGCCAGCCGTGCCGGAATCACCGTTGAAGCGGCCCTCAGCCACCTCAGCTTGCCCCTGGACGGACAGGCCTCCCTCTCCCTGACCATCAATGGTGCCCGTGCCGCCAGTGTCGAGTTGCCGGATATCGCCAATATCGAACTGCACAACCGGGGTCAGTCAAGCCGAACCAGTATGGTCAACGGCACGGTCTCCTCCTCGATCGTCTACAGCTATCTGCTCACCGCTCTCGCCCCCGGAGACTATACCGTGCCGCCGGTCAAGATTACCGCCGGGGGAGAGACCTTTTTTACCACTCCACTCCATTTTACGGTAACCGACCAGCCTCCACCTCCCCCGGCTGGCGAAAATAATGTGGGAAAAGCCGGTGAAACGGCGATGCTGCAGATCTCGAAAACCGCAGATCATTACCTCGGGGAGGTCGTCCCGGTGCAGATCAAGGCCTCTTTCCGCGGCGACCACCGCGCCGAAATCCACACAGTGCCCGCCCTGGAAAGCGATGGGGTAATCATGCCACCCTTAAGGGAAAAGCCTCGGCAAAGTGAGGAGATAATCGACGGCCAGCCCTACAATGTCCTCACCTGGGAGACGACCCTGATCGGGGTCAAAGCCGGCAGACATCAGCTCTCCTTCAGCCTCGAAGCCTCGCTGCTTGCCCCGCGGCAACGCCGGACACCCTCTGCTTTAGGCGGCAGCGGGTTGTTCGACAGCCCGCTGTTTGATGATCCGTTTTTTGACAACTTCCTTGGCAATTATCAGCGTCGACCATTGCGGCTGGTCAGCCCTCCCGGCTCCTTTAACGTCGTCGCCTTGCCGACCGAGGATCGACCGGACGATTTTACCGGGGCAATCGGCAATTTCGAACTGGCGGTCAAAGCCAGGCCGGTTGAGCTCCGCGTTGGTGAACCGATCAGCCTCTCGATCACCGTCAGCGGCCGGGGAAATTTCGACCGGGTGGAAGCCCCCCGCTTCCCCGGGGGAAATGATTGGAAAAGTTATCCGCCATCCGGCGAATTTTTCCCGCTGCAGGAAGGCGACAACTTTGCCGGGGAAAAGACCTTCACCCAGGCGATTATTGCCAGAGATCCTGATATAACGCTCATCCCCGCTCTCTCATTGAGTTTTTTTGATCCGGAAACCGGCCGCTATACCACCCGAACGAGTGAGCCGATCCCCATCCGCCTCGAGCAAAACCCGACAGCCTCGACCGTGACAGAGCAACCGCCAAAAGCTGTGCCTCGGCAAGAACCACCGCTACCGCCGCCGCACCCCGGAGCGATTACCGGACTCGCCCCCCTTAAACTGGATACGGGGGCTTTTCGCGCGGAAATTGTTCCCTACACCAGGCAGGGCTGGTATCTGGCAACCGCCGCCGGTTCACTGGGCATACTCCTTGGCCTGCTCGGTTACCGCCTGTACCGTCGTTGGCTGGCCAGCCAGCCCCACCGCCTGCAGCAGAAGCAGCAGCAAGCAATTCTCCGCGAGGATCTGGAAAAACTCGATGCCGCCCTCGAAACGGGTGATACCGCTCTCTTTCTGCGGTCGGCAAGAACCGCCATCAACCGGCAGCTCGGCCCACGCTTTGCCCTGGAGCCGGCGGCAATCACTGTCGCTGATCTTCAGGCACGGTTGCCGGCCGAATCGCCTCTGCTGGCCATCTATCGCCTGGCCGAAAAGGCCGCCTACGGGGGCGGTGAACAGTTCGACAAAGCGGCAATGCCTGCCTCCGCCCGGCAATTGAAAGAAGAGCTGGAGGCCCTGTTATGAGTCCCAGCTTATGCCGGCCGCTGTTGATACTTTTCATCCTCCTGTTCAGTATCGGCCCTGCCCTGGCAAAAGAGCAGATCGAGCTCCTTTTTGCCGAGGGCAATCAGGCCTACAGCAGCGGTAATTACGCTACGGCAATCGCATCCTATCAGGCCATTACCCGGGTCGCCGGATACTCGCCGGCGGTCCTCTACAACCTTGCCAACAGCTTTGCTCAGTCAGGGAATACCGGGATGGCGGTTCTCCATTACCAACGCGCCCTGCGCCTTTCCCCTGGCGATCCCGACATTGCCGGCAATCTCGAACTGCTCCGCAAGGAACGGGGTCTGTTTGCCGGACATGCTCCTGGTGTCGAGCGGCTGCTTGACCTGTTCACCCTGCCACAATATGCCCTGCTGTTTTTGGCCACCCTGACCCTGTACACCGCTTTTTCCCTTTTATCCCTATATCTTAAGCCATCAAAACGGCTCCGCCGCAGCGTGGCCATTCTGGCCGGACTGCTGATCATCACCGCCGTCGCCGGGGTGGCCGGTCACTCCCGGAAATTCAATCCAGCGGTAGTGGTGATCAGTGATGCCCGCCTCCTGCTCTCCCCCTTCCCCGCCTCCGCCTCGGTCGGTGCCATCCAGGAGGGTCGCCTGGTCTACCCGGAAAAGAGCCATGACGGATTCAGCTTCCTCACCGACGAAACCGGCCGCAAAGGGTGGTTACCAACCACGGCTTTGGTTTTCCTCCAGGAAACCGCAGGATCGAGCAAGAAGTGAAACCCCTGGGAAGGAGGAACACAGGCAAAGAGGTCCGGCTTATCGCCTGCGGGTGCTGCGCAGTTCTTCACGAAAGCGGCTCAGCCGGCGGGCGG
>JAZBOD010000029.1:0-9374 GCA_036350955.1 Desulforhopalus sp.
ACTCCGGGACCAAGTTTGATATCGGTGCCCCGACCGGCCATATTGGTGGCAATGGTTACCCGGCCGAGCTGACCGGCGCCGGCGATGATCTCGGCCTCACGCTCATGGTGTTTGGCGTTGAGCACCTCATGCTCAACTTTGGCCTTTTTGAGCATGGTGGAAATTTTTTCCGAAACGTCGATGGAGATGGTGCCAACCAGCACCGGCCGGCCGGCCTTGTGCAGCTCGGTAATCTCCCGGATCACCGCTCGATCTTTGGCCGCCTCGTTCTTGTAGATGACATCGGCGTAGTCGTCACGGACCATCGGCTGATTGGTGGGCATTACCACCACATCGAGGTTGTAAATCTTTTTGAATTCAGCCGCCTCGGTATCGGCGGTACCGGTCATCCCGGCCAGCTTCTCGTACATCCGGAAATAGTTCTGGAAGGTGATCGACGCCAGAGTCTGGTTTTCCTGTTCGATTTTCACCCGCTCCTTGGCCTCCAGCGCCTGATGCAGGCCATCGCTGTAACGACGGCCTTCCATGGTTCGGCCGGTGAATTCGTCAACGATGATCACCTGATCGTTGCGGACAATATAGTCGACATCTTTTTTGAACAGAATATGGGCCTTGAGTGACTGGTTGAGATGATGGAGCTGTTCGATGTTGGCCGGATCGTAGAGGTTTTCCACCTCGAGGAGTTCCTCGGCAAGGGCAACCCCCTCTTCAGTAAGCGAGACCTGCCGTGCCTTTTCATCAACGGTGAAGTGGGTGTCCCGGGTAAACTGGGGAAGGGTCCGGTCGATCTTCTTGTAGAGGTCGGTGGCGATCTCCGCCGGCCCGGAAATGATCAGCGGGGTCCGCGCCTCGTCGATGAGGATCGAATCAACCTCGTCGACAATCGCGTAATGAAAGCCGCGCTGACAGAAGTCCTTGAGATCGAACTTCATGTTGTCGCGCAGATAGTCAAAGCCGAATTCGTTGTTTGTTCCGTAGGTTATATCCTCACCGTAGGCAGCCCGCCGCTGGTTGTCATCCAGGCCGTGGACGATCTTGCCCACCCCCATCCCGAGAAAGCGGTAGACCTGTCCCATCCATTCGCTGTCGCGTGCGGCCAGATAGTCATTGACGGTGACCACCTGTACCCCGCGACCGGTCAAACCGTTGAGATAGACCGGCAGGGTCGAGGTGAGGGTCTTTCCTTCACCGGTTTTCATCTCGGCGATCTTGCCCTGATGGAGGACAATCCCCCCCAGCAGCTGCACATCGAAATGGCGCTCGCCGAGAACCCTCCGCCCCGCCTCACGCACCACCGCAAAGGCCTCGGGGAGCAGGCTATCGAGCGCCTCTCCCTGGGCCAGACGCTCCTTAAAAGCGATGGTCTTCGCCGCCAGAGCCGCATCGTCGAGACCCTGCACCTCCGGCTCGAGGGCATTGATCCGCACCACCAGCGGCTTGAGGCTTTTCAGATAGCGGTCATTACTGCTGCCAAACACTTTTGTGAGTATTTTTCCGATCATTTTTCCCGTCTTTAGTTGTATTCCCTGGAACGGTCCGCGGTGTCTGCTGCCTATTCTTCCGCTCTGCCCCGGCTGTCGCCGGTTTTTATCACCTTGCGTTCGGCGCGCAACAGGGTCGGCCCCTTGACTGGCCTACCTGCTGCGGCCATCTCCTGATCAACACCGGCGGGACGAAGCAGAGACTGCCCGGTCCACACCCCGAGGAGAAACATCCACAGGAAGAGGCAAAACACCACCACGCCGACTCCGGCAATGGCTCCCCAGCTCAGTTCAAAGCGGATTTTTTTCGGCCGCGTTTTCCGTTTTTCCGCCATCGGCTCAGTTGTCCTACATTCGCTCCGGCGCGGTCAGGCCAACCATCTCCAAACCATTGCCAAGCACAATCCGCAGAGCCCGTACCAGAGCGAGCCTGGCGTGGCTCAGCGACCGATCATCACCGATAACCTTATATTTGTTGTAGTAGCTGTGAATCTGCCCGGCAAGCTCCATCAGATAAAAAATGATCCGGTGCGGGGCCAGTTCCAGGGCGCTGTTTTCGACCACCGCCGGAAAGCTCGACAGACTCTGGAGCAGCTTGAGCTCTTCTGCAGCAGTGAGCAGTTCAAGTTCAGCATCCCCCTCGACAGCAAGCCCTTTCTCTTCAGCCTGACGGAGGATCGCACAGAGCCGGGCGTGCCCGTACTGGACATAAAAGACCGGATTGTCCTGACTTTGCCGGGTGGCCAAGCCGAGATCAAATTCGAGTTGTGAGTCGGCCTTGCGCATCATAAAGAAAAAGCGCACCGGGTCGATGCCCACCTCGTCGAGCAGTTCATCTACGGTGATGAAGTTGGCCTTGCGGGTCGACATCTTCACCTGCTTGCCGTCCCGGACCAGGGTGACAAATTGATGAAGAACCACGGTGACCTTACCGGGGTCGTAGCCCAGTGCCTCTACCCCGGCGAGGACATCGGGCACCGTGGCAATATGGTCGGAGCCGAAGATATCAACCAGCCAGTCGAAGCCGCGGCGGAACTTTTCGCGGTGGTAGGCAATGTCCGGCAGGCGGTAGGTCGGCTCACCGCTGCTCTTGATGATCACCCGATCCTGGTCGTGACCAAAGGCGGTGGTCCTGAACCAGACCGCACCCTCCTTCTCGTAAACGTACCCTTTGTCGCGCAACTCACCAACCACCGAATCGATATGGCCGTCGGTATAGAGCGACTGCTCGTTGTAGAAATTGTCAAAGTGGATCCCCATCCGTTCCAGCGTCGCGGAGATGTCACGAAAGATCGCCTGTTCCGCCTGCTCCTTGAAAGGGGTGACCTCGGTCTGTTCTTTCAGGCTGTCACCCCGCTCGAGCAGGAGGCTGCGGGCGATATCGACAATATACTCCCCCTGGTAGCCGTCTTCAGGGAAAGCAGCACTCTCGCCGAGGAGTTCCAGATATCTGGCCCGGGTCGACTCACCAAGCACCCGCATTTGCCGCCCGGCATCGTTGTAATAATATTCCCGATAAACCTGGTGTCCAGTGGCGGTGAGCAGTCTGGCGATGGCATCGCCGAGGATCGCCTGACGGCCATGACCGATACTCAGTGGCCCGGTGGGGTTGGCGCTGACAAACTCGACCATCACCCGGCGTCCCGCCCCTGCTGTGCTCCGGCCGAAATCCCGACCGGCGGCGAGGATCGCCGGAATCATCCCCTGCCACTGTTGCTGATTGATAAAGACATTGACAAAACCCGGTCCGGCAATCTCCACCCGATCGATCAGCGCAGCTGCCGCCTGGAGTTTTTCGGCAAAACGGCCGGCGATCTCCCGGGGATTTTTTTTGTCGGTCCCGGCAATGATCATGGCGATGTTGGTGGCAAAATCGCCCTGGCCTTCATGCTTGGGCAGTTCGACGGTATACCGTCCGGCGGCGGCGGCGGACCACAGCCCCTCCGCTATCCCCTGTTGAAAAGCTGCGTCGACAATTTCTTTCAGTTTTGCCCGGATCATGATGGTCTATATACTCTCTGATTATTGTTGCCCAGCAGGCAGAGAACTTCGTAGCTGATCGTCCCGCTCTTTTCGGCCAGTTCGTCGGCATCGACCATCTCTTCACCCTGCCGGCCGAGGAGAACCGCTTCATCTCCGGCCTTGACCCCGGCGATCCCGGTAACATCAACCATGCTCATGTTCATACAGATTCGTCCCCGTACCGGGACCCTGCGGCCGTGGACCAGAACCTCCGCCCGGTTGGAGAGCGCACGGCTATAGCCGTCTTCGTAGCCCACCGGCAGCACCGCCAGGGTTGTCGGCCGGGTGGTGCGGTAGGTGTGGCCATAGCTGATTCCCGCCCCAGCCGGCAACACCTTGACCTGGAGAATGCGGCTGGAAAACGACATGGCCGGCTGAAGAGGCACGGCAGCGCTGCGGCCCGACGCTCCGGCGGGATGATAGCCGTAGAGGGCAATCCCGCAACGGGCCATGTCGCAACGGGCATCCGGATAGTTCAACACCCCCGCCGAATTGGCAATATGGCGGATCGTCGAGCCAGGCTGCCCACAGGCGTTGCTTGCCGTGATAAAGCTGGCCAGGGCCCTGCCGGTGCTCGCCGCCCGGGGATCGTCAGCCTCGGGGAAATGGCTCATAATCCCGGCCACCTCGATCCCGGGCAATCCCCGCAGTGCAGAGACAAAGGCCGGCAGTTCATCGGGCAAAATGCCCAGTCGGCCCATCCCGGTATCAACTTTGACATGGATCTTGAGCGCACGATTCAAGGCGACTGCCTGGCCGGCCAGGGCCTCTGCGGCAGCGTAGTCGTAGATCACCGGCGTCAACTGATATTTGAGGAAAAATCCAGCGTCAGCCGGGGCAAAACCAATGGTGACAAAGATTTCACCGGTGACCCCAGCCTGGCGGAGCAGCACCCCCTCGCGCAGTTCGGCCACCCCGAAGCAGCTGCAGCCAGCCCGGCTAAAAGCTTTGGCCGATTCAACCATGCCGTGCCCATAGGCATCGGCTTTGACCATCGCCATCACCGTCACCCCGGCCTGTTCCCTGATCCGGCGGTAGTTGCCGGTCAGTGCCGTTTCGTTGACCTGCACACAGTTAAAGGAGGTTGTACTCATTTTCTCAAACAGATTTACCGGCCAGCAAGCCAGGCCCGCCAGGCTAGCCGGCTCGACCAGAGCAAGCCCCAGCCCACCATCAGATAGAGGAACAAAAGAAGCTCAACTGGCAATGACAAACCCCTTAAGATACCACCAGCAGCGGCCATACACAATACCAATAACCAGGTTTTCACCGAGTACACCGCCCCTAGACAGGTTCCGTCGCGGAAAGTGCGGATACGCTCGATAGCCTGACGGGCAACCGGATCAAGAATAAATCGGGATTTGAGACTGCCGGCAAACAGGCCGGCGATCAGAAGTACCGGCCAGGAGTACTGATCTGACAAAAGAAGCCCACCCCGGCAGAGCATCAGCGTGCCGACTGCTGTCCAGAGAAAGGCGGAGAGCAACAGGTGGGTGCCGGTTTTCACCCCCGGCTTATATCGCTGCAAACCCTGGCGCATAATTGGGCAGGAGGAGCCTTTGACAAAACGGAGATTTTCGTTCAAAATCAAGGCATGCGAAAAATTTTACCACCGGCATAGTTGATAATCCGAGGATAAAATTATGAGCATAACCCAGAGTTTGGGCGAAAAGATGGTCTTGCCCATGGCTCGGAGGGTTGAAAAAGAACAAGCCCACCCCCTGTAGCCGGGAGTGGGCCTGCATTTGGTCAAGCTGAAGTTGGAGCGCGTGCAGCCCAGGTAGCCTTGGAAATTAAATCTCGTTTACGGTGATGGCACCTTCCGGGCAAACTTCAACACAGGTCTCACAGCCGAGACACTCATCCGCCTCTACCGGTTCAGCCTTGCCATCAACCATCTCAAAAACCTGAGCCGGACATGCAGCTACACACTCTTCATCACCACTGCACTTGTCTTTGTCTACGATAACTTCAAACATGAAACACCTCCATAAAATGGAATTTTATTAAGTATTCATCATACTTAACCTTCTATCCGAGCGTTGTCCCGAATGGTTTGCAACGTGACTTACTGCATTAATTCACGGCCTATCTTTTGTCAAGCAAAAACAAAGCCGGGATTTGCCGGCAAAAAGATCGCTCAATATTCAATTAGTGGTAAATTTTCATTATGTTGCGCGATAAAGGGTGGTTTTTCAGCAGAGTCACCGACGCCATCTTCCTTGACCCCCGGGAATTTATTCCTATAGTGAGAGCACCGTCTCAACCCTTCTTCTGAGGGGAAAATACTTCTCCCTTTAACCACCGGCAAACAGCGTTGCCCACCGGCGTCATCAACCAGCGACAACCATGAAAAAGAAAAAAATCAACACCTCCGGCCAACCTGAAAAACGTGAACAGGCGATGATCGAGGGGATCCTTGAAGGCAGCCCCGACGGCATCGGCGTTGTTGTGGTCCGTCTAGAGTGCGGCTGTCGAAAAATGGCCGCAGTCGGTGCAGATGGCGAACCTGCCTCAAAGGTGATCATGTACCGCGACCAGGCCTTGAGTATCTGCAGCAAATGCAAAGAAGATAACGGCGCATTTATCCGGGTTACCGAGTCGTTCATCCACTGGGTTGAACCGGCGCCGAGCAGGGAACAGCAGGAGGAGATCAGCCGCAAGGTGCTGGGGACCACCCCCCCGGTCCACTGAACTCTACCCAGACCTTCTGCCTTGCCCTTTGAACTCCCGGCATCTCGCCACCAGGGACACTGCCCAGTTCGGGGTACCGTCAGCATGGATATGGCTGTAGAGGGCGAGGACATTGTTCAGCACCAAGCCGTCCCGGCCATGACAAAAACCGCAGCCTCGGCTCATCTTCAGGACAAGGTCGGACTCATTCCCTTGCCAGTCGACAATTCTCGAGTAGCGGAACTCATGCCCCTTCACCTCCGTTCCCGGCGGGTAGAAGGGATTGTCCCGGTCAGCAGTGAATACCGTATAGCCGTGGGCCTGCGGTTTGGTTGACATCGCAAAACGGACCGGGAAAAGATCGACCAGAGGGTACTCCTCATTGTCGAGGACAATCGAACGGCCGAGATAGATCAGTCCACCGCATTCGGCATAGATCGGCAACCCGGCATGGGCTGCCGCTTTCACCGCCTGGCGGAAACTGGCGTTAGCCGCCAGTGCCCGGGCACCGGTCTCCGGGAAGCCGCCGCCGATATAGAGGCCGTCAAGGGGCGGCAGGGTCGGGTCGCGCATCGCGTTGAGCCAGACCAACTCCGCACCGGCCCGCTCCAGAGCCTGAAGATTTTCCGCATAATAAAACTGGAAAGCGGCGTCTTGAATCACCCCGATCTTCACCGGCGTAAGCGATGGGCAGGTCACCTGCAGCGGCATCGCCATACTCTCCGGTAAAGCGGGCAACTCTGCCATGACTGCCGCCACCCGGGGCAGGTCGAGATGCCCGTTGGCCAGTTCGGCCAGGGTGGTCAGAGCCTGGTCATTGGCTGGGTACTCCTGGTGGGGGACCATCCCGAGATGGCGCATTGGAAAGATATCCCGTTTCAATCTGGGGATCGCTCCGAGCACCGGAATAGCCGTATATTTTTCCACCGCCTCACTGACCAGCCGCTTCTGCCGTTCAGTGGCCACATTGTTTAAAACCACCCCGCAAATGGTCAGACGCCGGTCAAACTGCTGACAGCCGAGGACCAGTGCCGCCACTGTCCGGGTGATTTTCGCGCAGTTCACCACCAGGAGAACCGGCAGCTTGAGCATCAGCGCCAGTTCGGCGGTGGAGTAGCCGCCAGCCACGTCCACCCCGTCATAGAGGCCCCGATTCCCCTCGACGATAACCATCTCGGCATCGGCGGAGCGGGTGGCAAAGGAGGTAAGGATCGCCTCCCGGCTCATCAGGTAAGGGTCAAGATTGTAGCAGGCTCTCCCGGCCGCCAGCTGAAGCCAACCGGCATCAATATAGTCGGGGCCTTTTTTGAACGGCACCACCCGCCGCCCGGCCTGAACCAGAGCAGCGATGAGCCCGACGGCAACCACACTCTTGCCCGACCCGCCGGCCAATCCGGCAATTATCAACCCTTTACGGTCCATGATTTTCCCTGTCTCTTAATGCTCTTTTCGTCCCTGCAGACGCCAGGCGGCATGGTAGAGCTGGTTGAGCCGACTCTCCAGCAGTTTTCGGTACTCTTCCACCTGTTCCGCCGACAGCTGTTTCGGTACCGGCAACGGTTCGCCGAAAAAAATCTCCACCCGTGAAAATGGCAGGGGTATCGCGGTCCGGTCCCAGGAGCGGATGGCAAAGTAGCGCGAAGCAGACCAGGCAATCGGAATTATCGGCACCCCGCTTCGGGCGGCGAGCAGTACCGCCCCGGACTGGGCGATACGCGGCGGCCCCTGGGAGCCGTCGACGACTATTGCTCCATTGGCGCCGTTGCGAACCCCTTTGAGCATTTCCCGGAAGGCCTCGGTACCGCGCTGATTGCGCGAGCCACGCGCGGTGGCAAAACCGAACTGCCCGGCAAGTCTGGCGATATAGTCACCGTCCCGACTGGCGCTGACCATGGCAATTGCCCGATACCGGCGAAGAAAATAGAAGATAAAAAAGATCGAATAGTGCCAGAAGGAGGCGATGGCCTGTCGGCCAGGTGCATCCGGGGGAAACAGATGCCGGGCATCATGGATCCGCACCCGGCAGGTAATAAACCAGCAGCGCATCACCCAGGCGAGCACCGGCGGGGCAAGCCACAGCAGAAACCGATTCAGACGCCCCTCTTTCATCCCAGCTCAATCTCGAGCATGCGGATCTTCTTGATCCGGTCACGCAGTTGGGCCGCCCGCTCAAACGCCAGCTCCCCGGCAGCCTGGTGCATCTCCTTCTCCAGCTTTTTCACCTCCCGGGTCAACTCTCCGAGGGAAGAGAAGGCCGGCAGTTCCTCGGCCAGGCTGAGCAGCTCATCGATCGGTTCATCGCGGCGATAGCCGGTCGCCTGGAGATGGTCGTCCATACTGTGCTTGATCGCCGAAATTATCGTTTGGGGGGCAATGCCGTTCACCCGGTTATACTCCTCCTGGATGGTTCGTCGCCGCTCGGTTTCCTCTATCGTTGTCCGCATCGAGCCGGTGATGGTATCGGCGTACATGATCACCATCCCGTCGACATTGCGGGCCGCCCGGCCGCAGGTCTGGATCAGGGAGCGTTCCGAACGGAGAAAACCCTCCTTGTCGGCATCAAGGATCGCCACCAGGGAGACTTCAGGAATATCCAGCCCCTCGCGAAGAAGATTGATGCCGATCAGCACGTCAAAAAGCCCCTGGCGAAGATCACGGATCACCGCCACCCGCTCAAGAGTTTTGATGTCAGAATGGAGATAACGGACCCGGATGCCGAGGTTTTCATAATATTCGGTGAGATCTTCCGCCATTCTCTTGGTCAGGGTGGTAACCAGCACCGCCTCGCCACGGGCGCTGCGCAAGCGGATCTCCTCGAGCAGGTCGTCAACCTGGCTGGTTGCCGGGCGGACTTCAATCCGTGGATCAAGCAGGCCGGTGGGGCGGATCACCTGCTCCACCACCCGGCCTGCCGCCTGCTGCAGTTCATAGGGGCCTGGAGTGGCGGAGATGTAGATCACCTGGTTGATCCGTCCGGCAAACTCGTCAAAACGCAGGGGCCGGTTGTCGAGTGCCGAGGGAAGGCGAAAACCGTAATTGACCAGGGTCTCCTTGCGGGAACGGTCGCCGTTATACATCCCGTTGAGCTGACCTATGGCGATATGGCTTTCGTCGACCAGCAGCAGATAATCCTCCGGAAAGTAGTCAAGAAGGTTGGGTGGAGGCGCTCCGGGTGGTTTGCCGGTAAGGTGGCGGCTG
>JAZBOD010000030.1:0-2211 GCA_036350955.1 Desulforhopalus sp.
AATCTGCCGGACGGTTTTGTTCATGGCCAGATTGTTCTGGCCGGTGGCGACAATCAGATTGACCTTCTGCAGAATGCCGTTTTCGTCGACGTGGTACTCATGGATCAGCGTGCCGCGTGGGGCCTCGCTGACTCCGACTCCAACCAGTTGATTGACCCCGGCCTCACTGCGTACGCGGGTGTTGGTGATATCGTCAGCCTCAAGTGTTTCTTCGATTCTCTCCAGGGCAAAAAGGATCTCGATCAGCCGTGCATAATGGTAGTGGAAACTGCTCAGAATCGGTTTGCCGCGATCGCCGAGCCGGCGAAATTGCCGTAATTCCCGGTCGGCACGGGGCGTACCTATGTAATCACAGATATTGATCCGACCGAGCGGGCCAACCCGGTACATGCCAGCTTGGTTCTCGTAGCCAAACGGCTTGTAATAGGGAAATTTCAAATAGCTCCATGACTCCACCGCTTCGCCGATGATCTTTCGATAATCGGCCGGGTCGATGCCCTCTTCGAGCAACTTGCCATCGCTGTCCATGACCCGGAGCACCCCATCGTAATGTTCCAGGCCACCATCGCTGGTAACCAGGCCGGCAAACAGGCTCGGAAACTGTCCATACGCCTCGACCTCAGCAGCATGAACTTCCAAATTATCCTTGAGCAGATCGATGGCCAATTCGATGATGTCGAATGCGTCTGGCAACATCCGCTTGATATGATCGCGATTCTCGGCGGTCAGTGGTTCGCGGACTCCGCCGGGAACAGTCCAGGAGGGATGGATACTTTTTCCGCCGACGGTACGGATGATTTCCTGGCCGATTTGTCGCAGCCTGATACCGTTCTTGGCGATGTCGGGGTAGGTTTTAATCAGGCCAACGATGTTGCGGGCGGCGGGATCGCTTTCCATGCCGAGCAACAGGTCGGGGGCACTGAGATGGAAAAAACTCAATGCATGGCTCTGCACATACTGGGCAAAATTGATCAATCGCCGCAGTTTTGCGGCGGTAGGCGGGATTTTGACACCCATGATCGCATCGCCGGCCTTGGCTGAAGCGAGCAGGTGAGAAACCGGGCAGATTCCGCAGATGCGTGCGGTAATGCCTGGCATTTCCCAGAAACTGCGACCCTCACAGAATTTCTCAAAACCTCTGAATTCGGTGACGTGGAAGCGGACATCTTCAATGCTGCCGGCATCGTCGAGGTGGATTGTTATTTTGGCGTGACCTTCGATACGGGTCACGGGATCGATGGTTACCGTCTGGCCCATGATGCTGTTCCTCCTGCTGGCAAGTTGTTCAACCAAAATATCTCATTTCCTGGGTCAATCGCACCGTACCGCCCTCCAACAGGGTGGAAACCACCGTCCAGATATGATCCGGATCGGGCGGGCAGCCAGGGAGAAAGGCATCGACTTTGATTACCTGATGCAGCGGCAATACCTTCGGCATGAGGGCCGGGATGATGCCATCTTCTTCCCGTCCACGCGGCACGCTGCCAGGGCCTTCCTGATAGACTCTGGTCAGCAGGTCATCCACCGGCAAGCGGTTACGCAGGCTGGTGACATTGCCGGTCACGGCGCAATCCCCAAAACTGACTACCACGGTGCTGCGCTGGCGAATCTGCTGGGCCAACTCGAGATGATCGACATTGGCGACAGCACCTTCCACGAGGGTTACATCAACATGTTCCGGAAAGATTTTGATATCAGCTATCGGGCTATGGACCAGATCTGCGGCCTGGAACAAATCGAGTAGGCGTTCGTCCAAATCGAGCAGACTCATATGGCACCCTGAACAACCACCGAGCCAAGCCGTAGCCAGTCTGATTTTTCTGTGTTGGGTTGGTTTTTTCATGGCGTGTTTCCTCTTCTCTTGCGCTCTGCAGGTCATATGCGCAGGGACTACCAGTGCCATTCTTTTCGCTCCCGGCCATTCAGGATCCAGGAGAGGAAAGTGTGACGTTTCTCCATTTCGCCGACCGACGAGCCTTTTTCAAACAAAGCCCCGGAGGGACAGACCTGGACGCATTTGCCGCACTTGGTACAACTGATACTTTCCCCCCAGGGACGATTGAGCGCAGTAATGATCCGGCTTTGGGTACCCCGCCCCATGACATCGAGGGTGTGGGCACCTTCCACTTCGTCACAGACCCGCACGCAACGCAGGCAGAGGATGCAGCGGTTATGATCGAGGGTGAAATTGCGGTGGCTGGCATCTATCGG
>JAZBOD010000031.1:0-4241 GCA_036350955.1 Desulforhopalus sp.
GTTTGCTCTGCCCGCTTTGCTCCCTGCTCAAGGCGCGGATGTATCCACCTTCGCTCAAGGCCTGCTCCGGCACGACAATGACCGCGGAAAAGGGCTGTTCTTCTGAGGCCGAAAAGACCACCACCGGCTCTACGCTGCTCCGCATTGTCTCGCTTTTTTGAATTTCTTGATCAGCTGCCGGCTCCCGGGGATACAGCCTGGGCCAATTCCGTACGAAGAGCTGGCAAAACGCCTGGTCAATATACTGCAATACAATAAAAATTCACCAGAATTCCGCCCTATTCTTCCCTGCTGGACGGTTTTGCCGACCGCAACAGAAGGTTTGACAAGGCACCGACGATCCGTTATGTAGTTTCCATCTGGAAACGGCGCTTCCTCCTCTTTCACATGCCACAGCCAACCATGACAGTCACCGAGGCCGACAACAGCGGCTGGCTCTTCAAAGCCGCCGTCCATGGCAGCGCCAGCCGGGAGAAGTTGAGCTATCCGATAGCCTGCGGGATCTACAGCGAGATCGAAACCGATTCGGCGATTTTACGATTCGACCTCAACGGCGACATCCGCCAGGCGAGGGGAAAAGGCAGCAGCTGGCCACATCCCCACGAATGGCTCAAACGCACCAGAGGCAACGACTGGCTCTACTATTCCACCGGCGGCTACACCGGGGTTTATGAAGCGATCGGCGAATACTACCTGCCTCAATTGCCCTATCCGACCAACAGCCTCCTCGGCGGCACCCCTTTTACCCTTCCCGCGGTCCGCCGGCTGATCGACAGCTGGCCGGAAATCGTTGCCGAGGTCTGCAGCCAGGCCGGAGAACTGCCGGAGGAGACATCGACGCTTCTTGAAAAAATAGAGCAAAGAACTCCCGCCGTTCACCGGCAATGGGCCGGCGAATTCGCCCGAATTATCGGCGGACGGATCTCGGTGCTCCCCCCGGATCCCCGCCATGTCGACTACGAACTCCTGCCGCTGACCATTGCCCGGGGCTGTCTCTACAAATGCACCTTTTGCCGGGTGAAAAACCCCGCGGTCTTCGAGGAGCTGAAAGATACGGAAATTGCCGACCAATTACACAGAATGGCGGTGCTTTACGGCAAGGAGTTAAGAAATATTAACAGTATTTTTCTCGGGGAACATGACGCTCTCGCAGCACAGGGAAATCTGCTGATCTCTTCAGCCCAGGCCGCCTTTCAGGCTCTCGACCAGGCCAACTGCTATATGACCGGCCGCAACCTCTTCCTGTTTGGCTCGGTCACTTCGCTGCTGGCCGCGGATTGTTTTGCTGAGCTGGCCCTGCTCCCGGGCCTCACCTATATCAACATCGGCCTTGAGTCCGCCGACCAGGAGACCCTCGACCTGCTCGGCAAACCGGTCTCGGCAGCTCTGGTCCGGGAGGCCTTCTCGCGGATGCAGCAAATCAACCGGAGCTATCCGAATATCGAAATTACTGCAAATTTTGTGATGGCCGACCACCTTCCCGAGGGGCATTACCGCAGCGTCCTTGAGCTGATCCGCGACAGCCTGCCGCGCCCCCAGAGCAAGGGCTCGATCTATTTTTCCCCTCTGGCCTTTGACCAGCCTTCACGGGCAAAGATGTTTGCTTTTCATCACCTCAAACGGCTCAGCCGCCTGCCGACCTATCTCTACATTATCCAGCGCCTGTGAAGCTCTTACCAATGATCTCTATCCCACCCTCTCAATTTGGAGACCAACCATGCCCCCCTCCCCGCTACGAACCGAAACCCTCGCCGCCCGTGACCGCCTTGACCGGGAACAGCTTCTTACCAAGTCTCGGGCGATCCACCGGCGCCTGCTTGATCTCCCGGAGATCGGCAACAGCCAGACGATCTTTGTCTATGTCAGCTTTCGCAGCGAGGTGGAGACCACCGAACTGATTGACCAGCTCCTAGCTCTTGGCAAAAAGGTGGCGGTACCGATTACCCGGGTGGCGGAAAAGCGCCTGGAAGCGGTCACCATCAGCAACCGCGCAACCGATCTGCGCCCGGGCTATTGCCAGATCCCCGAACCCCTCGAAGAGCTGTGCCGGAGCAGCAGTATCCCCCCGGAAGAGATTGAGCTGATCATTCTTCCCGGGTCGGTTTTTGACGAACGGGGCGGTCGGTTTGGCTACGGCGGCGGCTATTACGACCGGTTTGTCTCGGCCACCCCTCAGGCAAAGCGGATCGGCCTGGCTTTTGACCTGCAGGTTGTCGCCCGGGCACCGCTTGCCCCCCATGACGAGATTCTCGACCTGGTGGTCACTGAATCCCGGCTGATCGCCGGCCAGCCAGAGCGCAACACCGCCATAAAAAAATTGCAAAATTCGCCCTGAAGGGGTAGCGTGGAGTGCTGGATAAACTGGTGCCCGTCGTCTTGAGAAAATTTTAGAGTTCTCTCATAAAGGAATGTTATATCAATTGGTTTGAAGGATAGCTTATGAGTGAGACACTCGTGCGGATTGAAGGAAAGAGCAAACGGACCGTTCTCGATGAGATCAAGGAGCTTTTGCCGGCCGGCAATCTCAGTCTCTGTCTCACCTGCGGCCTCTGCTCCTCAGGTTGCCCGGCCACCGGTCTGAACGACATGGACCCGCGGAAATTTCTCCGCATGCTGGTTCTCGGGATGGACGAAGAGGTCCTTAAGTCCGACTGGCCGTGGATGTGCACCATGTGCCAGCGCTGCGTTTATGTCTGTCCGATGAAAATTGATATCCCCCAGATGATCTTCAACCTCCGCGCCGCCCGGCCAAGGGACCAGCGACCAAAAGGGATCCGCGGCTCCTGCGACGTCGCCGTGGCCAGCGAAACCAAAAGCGCCATGGGCACCCCGGTCGACGATTTTATTTTCGTGGTCAATGATGTCCTCGAGGAGTACCGTCAGGCCCAGCCGGAATTTGCCGAAATGGAGGCGCCTATCGATAAACAGGGAGCCGAATTTTTCATAAACCAGAACTCCCGCGAACCAATGACCGAGCCGGATGAGATGGTCCCCCTATGGAAAATTCTTCATCTCGCCGGGGTCGACTGGACCTACAGCAGCAAGGCTTGGGCGGCTGAGAACTACTGCCTGTTCCTTGCCGACAACGAAAATTGGGAAAAGATTGTCCGCGCCAAGGCGGAACAGGCCGACCAATTGGGGTGCAAGACCTACCTCAACACCGAGTGAGGCCACGTCACCTTCGCAGTCCGGGCCGGACTGAAAAAGTTCAACATCGAGCACAAGTTCGAGACCAAAAATATTTACGAATATTACGCCAAATGGATCAGGGAAGGCAGGCTTAAGCCCAATTCTGACTGGAACAAGGAGTTACAGATCAAGTTCACCGTACAGGACCCCTGCCAGATCGTCCGCAAAAGCTATGGCGATAAAATTGCCGATGATTTCCGCTACGCCATCGCCGCCGCCGTCGGCGAGGAGAACATCGTGGAAATGCTGCCGAACAAGTCAAACAACTACTGTTGCGGCGGCGGCGGCGGTTTTCTCCAGTCCGGCTTTAAGGAACAGCGCCTTGCCTATGGCAAGATCAAGGATGAGCAGATCAAGGTAAGTGGTGCCCAATACTGCATTGCCGGCTGCCACAACTGTCATGCCCAGATCCATGAACTTTCCCATCACTTCGGCGGCCACTACCAGGTGGTCCATTTTTGGACGATCCTGGCACTCGCCCTGGGGGTGCTCGGCCCGAATGAACGGGCATATCTGGGCGATGACCTGCGGGAGGTAAAGGTTTTTCATCCGGAAACCGCCCTGTATTGAGTTCCTGCCGGGTGCCCGGGACTCTCGCCGCCGGGGATACCTGTCCACCGGATGAGAATAAACCTTGAGACAGAATGATTTCTGACAGCAATACCAAGCATATGGGAAGGTACTGAGCAAGGCAACAGGCGAAACCTTTTCCAAAAGACAACAGAACCAGGGTTAATTATGCAGCTTACCACACAACAGATTGATTATTGCATGGAGTGCGGGGTGTGCACCGGCAGCTGTCCGATCAGCCAGGAACGGGCAGGCTTTTCCCCGAGACAAATGATCAAGCGAACCCTGGTTGAACCCGACGGCGACATCCTCCAATCCGACGATCTCTGGGCCTGTCTCAGTTGCTCGCGGTGCAGTGACCGCTGCCCGGTGGGCATCGATTTCCCTGAATTCATCCGCTCCTTCCGGGAAAAGGCGTTGGCACTCGCCAACAGCCCGCGGCTGAGCCACCACGGGATCTTTCAGACCATTGCCACCATCCA
>JAZBOD010000032.1:0-9878 GCA_036350955.1 Desulforhopalus sp.
CAAAGAGATGATACCCGCTGAAAACGCCTCCGCTCCGACAATCATCCAGGCCAGACCGGCATACCGGACCAACCCGAAACCGGTCTATCCGGAGTTGGCCCGCCGGCGGAACTGGCAGGGAACAGTCGCCCTTTCAGTCACTGTCGAGAGCGACGGCAGGCCTGGGCAGGTCGACATCGCCACCTCCAGCGGCTATCCTCTGCTCGATACGGCTGCCAAACGGGCGGTTCGTAGCTGGCGCTTCCACCCCGGCAGCGAAAATGGCCGGCCTGTCACCATGACCGTGCTGGTACCGATTGATTTTCGCCTCGAATAGGCCGGCAGTCGACCAACCAGCCGACGCGTTACGCTGGGGCTGGCCAGACCGAGAAATATTATCAATTTATTTTTCGTATTATTTTTTATTGACCCGGAACACGGTCTGTGGCAGAGTAGCTGCAGAGTCGCGAGCCTCTTGCTGAAGAGATTGCCGCCGGTGCCTGTCCTTCTCCTCCAGGTGCCGGCGGCATCTTTTTTTGCCACTGTCGCCTAAAAGACCGGTTTTCCCCCCAGGCTTTTGGCCAGGGGAGGGCCCGGATGGAGATAGAGAAAGAGAAAATCGTTGCCAGGCTGAAGGAGGATATGCCCCGTGGCGACACTTCAGTGCCACCACGTGACAAAAAGAGAAAGAATCAATCTTCGTATTTGAAGGAGACCGATATACGAGCCCGGTAGGCGGTTACCTTACCGTCTTCAACGGTCATATCCAGTTTGGTTATTTCCCCCACCCGAAGATTCCGCAGACTTTTCGATGCCTTGGCAACAGCATTGGCCGCGGCATCTTCCCAGGATTTCTTGCTGGTTCCCACCAGTTCAATGATTTTGTACACACTTCCTGCCATAGGTCACCTCCGTAAATTGAAAGGAACGTGTCCGGCGCCGTTGACCGGCACCGGCGGGAGCCCGGGGTACAGTGGGCCTGGAGTAAGGGCGGTCGAAGGTGGGACGTCACATGCCAGGGAGGGGCAAGAATGGCCCTCCTTGTCGAGCGCCATGCATTCCAGTTCTGTCAGGCTACAATTTCGTGGCTGTTATTGCAAAGTTTTTTCTGTCGAGCTTTTCTGCCCTTTCCCCGGCATAAAGCAAATTTACGGATTTGACCAGGCCGCAGGGAATAGGTCTTCTCTTGGAAACAGACCTTGGTGGTGGCCAACGTGCACTGCTCACAGGCAACGGTCAGCAACTCCCGGGTGGCCGTGATGTCAAACCAGTGGCCCCGGTACTTGAGACGCATGGTCAGCTCAGCCAGACTCTCTGGAATACTCGGATTCAAAAAAAGCACATCGTCATGAAATTCCAGGCCGATGTAGCAACGCTGGAGAATGTCGACCGTTCCAGCCATCGCCCCGAGGTGGATGCCCTCGTGGGTAGTGCCACCCTGGATATCGGAAATATCGCTCTCCAGGGCCTCCTTGAACAGTTCCCAGGAGTCCTGGCGAGCAGATCGCGCCAGCACCCAGGAGTGGACGATATTGCTCAAGCTTGAGCCGTGTGAACTGCGCTTAAGATAATAGGCGATATTGCGGGGAATCTCTTCCGGGGCAAAGGCATAGCCCATCCGGGCAAAAAGGTCTTCGATCTCTTCGGCCGAGAAAAGATAGAAAAGCATCAGCACATCGGCCTGCTTACTCACCTGATAGCGGTTCGGGCTGTCCCCTTCCGCCTCAAGAATTCGGTCAAGCCGCTGGATTGTGCCGTATTTCTCCCGATACCCTTGCCAGTCGAACTCCAGGAGGTTTTGGTACCCCTCGAACTGGCTGATGATCCCGTCCCCGTGAAAGACCACCCGCATTTTGGCGATGATCTCCTTCCAGCGTATCAGTTCCGGCTCCTCCAGGTCAAGCGTTTCAAGCAGTTCTCCCCTCCTCGGCACTGCGAGCGCGTCGATCGCCTTCAAGGCGGTGCGCAGAACGTAGACGGTCATCACGTTGGTGTAAGCATTGTTGTTCAAGCCAGGCAGCTCAGCTTCCGGGTAGCTGTCGTGGTACTCGTCGGGACCCATCACCCCCAGTATCTCATAACGGTCGAGCTCCTCACTGTAGGAGGTGATCCCCGCAAGGAATCGGGCTATCTCAAGAATCATTTCCGCGCCGTAGGTGGCGAGAAACTCCCGGTCACCGGTTGCCTTGTAGTACTGCCAGACGTTGTAGGCGATGGTGGTATTGACATGGCGCTGGAGGTGGCTGTTATCCGCCAGCCAACGCCCCGACTTCGGGTTGAGGTGGAGATGCTGGGTCTCTTCCCGGCCATTGCTGCCGCTCTGCCAGGGAAACAGGGCACCATTCTGCCCGATTACCCGGGCTTCAAGCCTTGCCCGGTCCAGCCGCCGGTAACGGTAGAGCAACAGAGCGCGGGTAAGGTTGGGGATACGCAGATTAAGAAAGGGGAAAATGAACAGTTCATCCCAGAAGATATGTCCACGGTAGGCTTCACCGTGCCATCCTCTCGCCGGGGTGCCGACATCAAGATCGATGGAGTTGCGGGAAACGGTCTGCAGCAGGTGAAAGATATGCAGGCGGAGAATCATCTGCGCCCGTTCACTCTGCTCTATCTGAATGTCGCAGCGGTTCCACAGGTGCCGCCACTGGCAAACATGGCCGTCAAGGAGTTCGCCAAAACTGTCGGCACAGGCGACCGCATCAGCCGCCTCGAGGGCGGGTTCAGAAATCGACTGGTCCCGTGAGGTGTAGATCGCGACAATTTTTTCCAGCCGAATCGGCTTGTTCCGGGTCACCTTTACCAAAAATTCCTGACCGAGAAAACCTGATTGCTCAACCAGCCGAGGGCACGTATCGACAAGCTGCTCCCCGACAAATACCCGGTTTCGGGCTGCCTCGGCCACCCGCAGCCGCGATTGGCTGGTTTCAACCGACAGGACAATCGTCTGGTTGTCCACCGCCTCCGCCCGTAGCGGCTCGAGGTGGGTGCTGTTGAGTTTCTGGTAGCGCTCAACTCCGGCATTAATAACCCTGCCATCTATCCCGGAGAGCAGTTGGAAAGCCCCGTCCCAGTTTTCCGCGATCAGAGTGGTCTCCAGACCGGCCAGGTGCATCCGCGCCATATGTACCAAGCGCCGCTGGATCAGGGTGGTCTCTCGCCCCTGCCGGTCCCGCCAGCGGACGGTTCGGGTCAGGAGCCCCTCTCGGGTATCGAGTTCCTGCCGGTAGGAGAGGATGGTCACCGACTGCAGATTGAACCAGTCACCACCCTCGGGGCGGAATCTGGTGACCAGCCAGTTGGGCATGTTGACCAGGTCTTCGTTTTCGATCACCCGTCCGGCAATTTTGGTCTTCAGACGATTGTAGCCACCGGCGAGATAGGTACCGGGATAATTGACCGCACTGGCCTCGGCTTCCGGGGCGGCACCGCGGGTAACAAAATAGCCGTTGCCTAGGGCACAGAGTGCCTCGCGAAGGCTCTCCTGTTGTGGATCAAATTCCTGGTAAACCAGGGTCCAGGGCGTCATGACCCCCTCCGGCAGAGGTTGTGCAGCAGACCTAAAAACTGCCCCACCTCGGCAGGGCTGCGCAGACTGTAGGCGGCGGCCGTAGGATACGGCCTCTCACGAACAACAATAGCGATGCCTCGCCTTTTCAACACCCGGAAAGCATCCTCGTCGGTGCGGTCATCGCCGATATAGACAGGCAGCACATCATCCCGATCAAGTTCCAGGAGATCGAGCAGGGCAAGCAGGGCCTTGCCCTTGTGCCAGTCGACCTCCGGCTGCAGTTCAAACACCTTTTTCCCGGCAGATTTTCTCAACCCCGGGAACCTGGCGACAACCCCATCGACGGCCCCCTCAATCTCCTTCACCCGTTGGGGATCAACCAGCCGGTAGTGTACCGCAATGGCAAATTTTTTCCGCTCAACCAGCAGAGCAGGTATCCCGGTCAGTTTTGCCACAAGTTCTTGAGCCGCCCGATCGAGAAGGGGAAGGAACTCCTCTCCCACTCTGCGGGAAACCGGAAACTCCTTTGAGCCGGCGATCTCAAAGCCGTGACTCCCCGCATAGACCACCGAGTCAATCCCGACCTTTTCCCGGACATCGTTCAGGTCGCGACCACTGATTACCCCCACCGGACACTGACGGGCCAGGGCGGCCAGCGCCTCCCGGATGTCATCGGGGATGACCGCCTTCTCCGGCGTATCGACAATCGGGGTGAGGGTCCCGTCATAGTCAAGAAAGAGTGCAATCCGCCTGCCGGCAGCCTGGCCGGCTATCTTGGAAAACTCGGCCAGCGCCGACGGCAGTGGATCTCCAGCCACCGATTTTCCTGAAACAGTAAGCTCTGCCAGGTCGGCAACCACCAGGTCCGCGCCGTTTTGCCGCAGTTCGGTTCGGCCGCCATCCCGGGCAATACCGACCACCAGGCCAAAGTTGCCAGCCCGACCGGCCTGAACTCCGGTGACGGCGTCTTCGACGACCACCGTCCGTGCCGGAGAGACCCCGAGCTGGCGGGCCGCCTCAAGGAAAATATCGGGCGCCGGTTTCCCTTTGATACCGAGCTGCTCCGCACTCACCCCGTCCACCCGTACCTCAAAGAGATCGGCGGCACCGGCCTCGTCAAGAATCATCGCGCAATTCTTGCTCGAGGAGATTACCGCGGTTTTCAAGCCATGTTTTCTGACGCTGTCAATCAGTTCGATAGTCGACCCATATACCTTGAGCCCCTCCTTTTTGATCAGCTGCAGAAACAGCTCTTTTTTTTGTCGGCCAAGACCGGTGATGGTCTCAAGGGCCGGAGGGTCCCCGGGCGCACCATTCGGCAGGGCGATGTCGCGCGACTGGAGAAAACTGCGCAACCCGTCCAACCGGGGCTTGCCATCTACATGGATGCGGTAATCCGTAGCCGGTTCAAAGGGCTCAAACGGCACACCGAGCCGGGCGGCGCGCTGCAAGAGAAAATGATCAAGCATCTCCTTCCAGGCCGCAGCATGGATGGTAGCGGTATCGGTAATCACCCCGTCAAGATCAAATATCACCGCATCAAAATCGGCAGCGGCGATGGTACACGATGTTTTCTGCCTGCCCATAACGCGCCTCATCATATGTGTTGAGCATCCTGTCCCCTGCCTTTTGACCTTCCCGGCCCGCCCTTACTGATTTGCCAGGAGCACCAGGGGAAACAGATCGAAGAGCTCTCCGCCAGGAAAACCAGCCTGGCCTTGCGGAGAGAACGAGTTTTTCCCGGTCAGCAGGTTGGTGTACTGGAGGTCCTGCAGCACATCGGGAAGGTGGAGCCGGGTATCGCCCCAGGTCTCCCTGCCAAGGGGCAGCCGCCCGACCTGATGCCTTACCAGCCGGGCAACCAGCCGGGGGGCGGCAACGATCAGGACCTTTTCGCCGTGTCTCCTTGCAAAAGCGCAGATATGTTCCTGGCCACTGCCGCTGACCTGCAGAGGATGATATTCACCCTGGGCAAAGAGTCCGGGATTCTCCCGGCGGAAGGCCAATACCCGCCACAGGAGGTACATTTTCACCCGGCCATCGTCTGGGGGATGAAAAAGCTGGTCAAGCGTTTCGGCTGTCGGGCCGGTCTCCCCCATCGCCTGCTGCAGTTCGCTGAGCACTGCCCGACGGCGGGCAAAATCAACCGGCCGGCGGTTGTCGGGATCGACCAGAGAAAAGGTCCAGATTTCATTTCCCTGGTAGATATCGGGAATCCCGGGAGAGGTAAGCTTGAGAAGAAGCTGACCAAGGCTGTTGAGCATCCCGAACCAGCTGATCGTTTTGTGGAAGGCGGTAAAATCGTCGAGAAACTGCCGGTTCTCCAGCAGACCGGCGACAAAATCGCTCATCCCCTCTTCGTAGGCCAGATTTTGATGCAACCAGCTGGTATGGACCTTGGCCTCGCGGACCATCTTCAAGATCACCGAGGTAAACCGCTGGCGAAGTTCTTCTCCCTCTTCACTGCTCATCTCGGCCAGCGGCCATACCCCAAGAAGATTCTGGTAGAGGGCATATTCGTCATTTTTGCTCGGCCAGTTCCGAAGCTCCTCTTCCTGACCATCGCCAACCCGGCTGAGATGATGCCAACGCCGGAGGGCGGCGTTCCACTCTGCTGGCATCTCAGAGAGCACGTTGATTCTCGCCCTGACATCTTCGCTGCGTTTGCTGTCGTGGGTAGAGGTATTGAGCATTGCCTGGGGCCAGAGTTGCCGCCGGGCCTGATTCCTTGCATGGAACTCGTCGACCGAGACCCCAAAGCGACAGAGGCCGCCACCGACTTCGTTGAGGGAGAGCAGCCGATTGGCTCTATAAAAGGCGGTATCCTCCACCCCCTTGGCCATAACTGGTCCGGTATACTGCTGTAATTTCATGACAAAGTCGACTTCTGGCCGTTTAGCACCGGCCAAACTGGTTTGACTGCCAACACTTTCCAGAAGCAGGACCGACTTGATATAGCTGTAGATCGAGGTCTCCTCGACCTGATGCCGACCCTTGGCCAGCTCAACGGCAAGCTCGATAGAGCGTCTGCCGCTTTCGTTTGAAGCCTCTCCGGTGAAATAGGTTCGATACACCGGGAAATAGGCGACAATCTCGATCAGTGCCTCACGCAGGCTGTTCAGGGTATAGTCCTGGGTATAGCGGCTCTTCTTGGCCAGACGATGGAGGTGTTCGCTCAGGACGTTGATCTCGCCGGCCATCGCCGTCCTGATGATCAACCGCTTGCAATCGTGAACCAGTTGCGGAAAATCGACCTGATAGCCGATGAACTGATGGTATCCTGCGGTTATCTCCTTTTCGGCGGCCCGATCGATAAACAGGCCGTTGACCAGGCAGGAAAAATCGTAGCCGGTGGTTCCGTGCACCAGCCAGTCCCCCGGCAATTCCTCCTCCTCGGCGAGAATTTTTTCGACCACCATATAGAGGGGCAACGGATCGTCCGGGGCAGCGGTTCCCGGCAGCGCCCCGCTTACCGAAGCCTGCACCGTAGCGAAATACCTTTTCGGGTCGTACAGACCATCGGGGTGGTCGATTCGCAGGCCATCTATTTTCCCGGTGGCGATCAGGTCGAGGACCAGGCTGTGGGTCTGGTCGAAAACGTCCTGCCGCTCGACGCATATCCCGGCGAGGTCATTGATATCAAAAAATCGCCGGTAGTTGATTTCGTCAGAGGCAACACGCCAGAAAGCCAGGCGAAATGCCTGTCGGGCAAGCAGTTTCTCCAGAGCATCGAAACTTTCCGGCCGACCGGGTTCGCCGTTGAAATAGATGACATTTTCTGAAATAAACCAAGCAATTTCAGAACGTTCTCGACAGAGACGGGCCAGGAGTCTTTTCAGTACCTCCTTGTTCCGGCGGCGCATCACCACCGGTTCGGACGCAGTTTCCTGACGATGGGGGAGAGTGCTCAGCGAGGCGATCAGGCTCTGCAGTTCGAGAAATCCCTCATGCTCACCACCGAGCCGAGCTTCCAGGCGAGCCAGATCATGGCCGAGAATCATCGGGTAGGTATCCGGCGCAACAGGATAGAGATGCTCATAGTAGCCAATCAGAAACCTCCCTCGATCGGCTTGAAAAATCAGCTGCAAGTCACCCTGTTCAAGGACTGCCCCAAAGTAATCGCCCAGGACCGGAAGGAGGATCCGGTTCTCCAACTCACCGCCTGTGGCCTGCCAGTTGATATCAAAGAAATGGGCAAAGGCCGACGCCTGCCCGTTTTCAAGGACATCTACCCACCAGGCATTATCGGCACCGACACCCATGTGATTGGGCACCATATCAACAATCTGGGCCATGCCGTTGTGGTCCAGGGCGGCAACAAACTCTTCGAACTCCTGTCGGGTACCTATTTCCGGGTTGAGGGAGGCGTGATCGATGATATCATAGCCGTGGGAGCTTCCCGGCCGGGCCTTCAGGTAGGGGGAGGCGTAGCAGTGGCTTACCCCGAGTTCCCTGAGGTAAGGGACAATGGCCGCTGCCTGGGCAAAGGTGAACGAACTGTTGAACTGCAGCCGGTAAAAACAGTGCGGAAGCGAATACCCCTGCCGTCTCTGCCGATCGACCAGCTTGGCCGAAGGCCTGATGACCCCAATGGCCCGCACCTGACAGAAAACCCAAAAGAGGTGCTGCAGTTCCTCATCGGCAAAGAGTTCATCCAGGTCAACCAGTTCCCCCGTGCCGGCGAGGCCCAACGGTTCCTCCGCCACAGGGACACCCTCTCTGTCCGGCAGCTGCAGGTCAGCCAGGTTGAGGAGAAATATTTTCGCCGGGCAGCGCAGCAGGAAGATGTGCACCGCCCGGACCAGCTCCGGGGTCATCAGCGGAATGGTCGCCGGGTCGATATCGTATCCCTCAGGAAGCAAACCTTCGTGGCTGAGGGCCACCAGGAGCTGAGCCCGGTCAGCAGCCCTGGCGATTATCAGGCTCTCCCGCATCTCGGTGAAATTGCCGGGGAAGCGGGCCGCCAGTAGACCAATATCCCGCCCCTGCCAGAAAGCGGCAAGAGAGCAGAAATCGTCACGGCCGGCCATGACCACGGCCTGCTCAGGGTAGGCGGAGGCCGGCAGCCATGCCCCTTGGGGGTTTCTGGCAAAACCGCCCGGCATACTGGTGAAAAAATTCATGGCGTGCACCGTTTCGGCAAGGCTCCGCGGCAGGTTGCCGGGGTCTTCGCAGATCACCAGGCAGCGGTTCCTTTGGCTCTCCAGAGCAATGATTCCAGCAATTTCCGGGGTCAATCGCATCCCAAAAGCCGTTGCGCCCCCGCTTTTACTCTGTTTTAGCCGGTTCAGCTCCTGATAATCCGCAGCAGAGCTGAAGCGCAGCGCGCCGGCATAGCGCATGTTCACCCGGAGCAGCTCAATCAGCGGTTCATAGGCAGTACCCGGAGAAGGCCGGGCTTTCGGCAAAACGCTCTCGGTCTCTCGGCACGCCTTTTCCCTTGGGAAAATCTGGGCAAAAAGCGGTCCCTGGAACCAACAGGCAAAGCCATCTGGTTCCATAGCCACCGGCAGCGTCTGGATCAAGCCGATTTTCAACCCCAACTCCAGTGAGCGCTGGCCCACCTCGGCAAGCTGCAGTTCCAGCTGCCACTGCAGGTAGCAGTGGTACTCCAGCAACTGATGGTGGCTGGCGGCAAAGTCCGCCGCCTCCGGTGAATCCACCGCCGAAAAAGTCCTCGGGGGAACTGGCCGATTCTCCTCTCCTGCCTCTGCAGCCTGGTAAAAATCAGCGAGTGCCGCATAGAGGGCAAAAGCGGCCAGCGACGCTCCCCCCGCCTTCTGAAAGTCCCGAAAATGTCGTCCTCTGCCGGTCTCAGGCTCGAGATGGCTCTCCTGAAAATGGCGCCACAGTTTTTCGGCGATACCCATTTTTACCGCCACGATCTGGCTACGCGACACGCCTGCCCCTTCACCCAGGGTGGCAAGATGCATCTGAAAAGCGGGTTCGTTGACCAGGCTTGCCACCTCCTCGCACTCCTGAAAATCGGCAACCGCTTGAAGATCGAGATAAACCGGGTCGAAAAAGCGCAGCGCTGAAGGCGGCAGCAGCGGGTCAAGCCTTTCCCCGTACAGGGAGCGGTAGTGGAGTGAGGAGACCGCCACGCTCGCCGCCCCGTTCGCCGCAGCCCAGCCGAGGATGTTTTTCAAATCGGTCAGATCACCAATTCCCCAGTTCCGCCGGGATCGGGCCAAAGCAAGATCACAGGATATCCCCCAGAGCCGCGCATCCCCATGAAGGCCGGGGGGAAGGTAACAGTTCTCGGGAGTAACTATTACCGTACTTTTGCCCCGTACCCAGCGATGGTGTTCGTCACCGATGAGCAGCTCAAGGCGATGGTAGCCAGGCTCTGGCCGGCGATGGTCGAGGTGAAAAATCAGGGCGAGGTAGC
>JAZBOD010000033.1:0-2112 GCA_036350955.1 Desulforhopalus sp.
CCCGGGTCGCCAACTGGCGCCGCTGAGTTCATCGGAAACTACCAGCACCCCGGCAAATGCTACCCGGCGAAAGGCAGCCACCGCGCAAAGTGCCGAGAACTCCATGTCCACTGCGGCAACCCCGCGAGAACGCCGCAGTTCGGCAAGGTGCCGCCGGTCTTCCCGGTAGACCGCATCGGTGGACCAGACAGCACCCTTGTGGAGTGCGATATCTGGTGATTCGAGGAGCTTGGCCAACTCTGTCCGCAGGCCAGGATGAGGATGAAGTGGCCGAGAATCGCCATAATAGGCGGAGGTACCCTCCCCAACCTCGGCCCGGTCCGGGAGCAGCACATCACCTACGCGTAGCTCCTGGGTGACCGCCCCGCACCAGCCACAGAGGATAACTCTTTTAGCGCCAAGGGCAATCAACTTTTCCAGAGTCAGTGCAGCCATCGGTGCCCCGATCGCCGGCCCGGCAGCGAAGAAACCCCGCTCTGTATCGACCGCCAGATTGGAATTAAAAAGATTGCGCCGGGCCGCCCCCTGACGCCGGAGGCGGTTGATACAGTCGGCGGCTTCAGTGGGATTGACCAGCAGCAGACCATTTTCAGGCAGGTCGAGCTCATTTTTTCCTTTTCGCGGATGGATAATGATCTCTTCCTGCCGCTTTTCACCCATCGAGGCACCTTTTTTTGTAGCTTGATTTCACACACTCATCGCCTTGCTCGCACCGGCGAGCAGATAAAAAAAGGGCTGCAGTAACCCACTGCAGCCCCATCAACGATCGTCAACCGATCGTCTTTTCCCTCTGACTTTTAGCCCATAATCGGGTTGGCATAAAGCAGAATCAGCGAGATAACCAGACCATAAATCGCGACCGATTCGGCAAGAGCCATGCCGAGAATCATGAATACCATCAGTTTGGGCTGAACTTCCGGGTTACGGGCCAGGCCCTGGCAGGCACCATTACCGACGGAACCGATACCGATACCGGCACCAAGGCCAGCAAGACCGATGGAGAGAGCAGCACCAATACATACAAGAGCTAACGCGACATTTCCTTCCATTGTTTTCTCCTTGAAAAATTTTGGTTGTTTGGCCTTCTTCGTTACAGCATAAACGCTCATTCTACGTCGCTAACCGAACAGTGCAGCCAGAGAGAGGGGGAATCCCCCTGGCGTCAGGAACAAAATTTCCTGGCCTGGATCGGTGGACAGTTTTTTCAGTGGGCATGCTCCTGCGCTTGGGAAAAATAGACCACGGTGAGCAGGACAAAGACCATCGCCTGGACGATCGATACCAGAACCCCAAGCAGCATGATCGGCAACGGGGCGAAAAAGCCACCTGCGAGCATGAAGAGAATCGCCAACAGGGTCTCCTTGGCCATGATATTGCCAAACAGACGGATTGACAGGGAAAGCAAACGCGCGAAGTTACTAATCAATTCAATGGGCAGTAACAGGGGCACCAGCCACCATACCGGCCCCATAAAATGTTTGTAATAGCCAAGACCATGCTCCCGGAAACCGATGAGATGGTGGCTGAACCAGACGATCAGGGTCAGGGCCAGGGTGGTGTTGATACTGGAGGTGGGTGACATAAAGCCGGGGATCAGACCGATCAGGTTGGCCACCGCAATGTACAGGGCAAAAGTGGCGATCATCGGAAAAAATTTATCGGTGAGTTCCCTTCCCATATTGTCGGCAAAAAAATCATCCATCCCGCCGATGACCAGTTCCCAGAAATTCTGCCCGTTACCCGGAACCATTTCCAAATTGCCGAGGGTGAGTTTGGCGACCAGGAAAAGGAAGGCCATGACCAGCCAGGTATAGGTCATATACGGGGCACAGAGTTGTGCCAGAACGCCATGCCCCACCGGCCCGTGAGGAACCGGCAGCCCCAGTGTCTCAAGGATGATCGAAATGAATAGTATCGGATGTTCCATAACTCCTCTTACCTCCTCCCTCGGAAGAAGTAGCGCCCAACCACCCCCAACGCCACCAGGGTGATCGCTAACACTACCGTTGACAAACCGACCAGCAAACCAAAAACGTCAACCCACTGCCCTTTAATCAGCACCAGCAGGATAACGCCTATTAATCCAATCCTCAGCCAGAACTTCAGCAGGTA
>JAZBOD010000034.1:0-4012 GCA_036350955.1 Desulforhopalus sp.
CAGCCATCACCGGCACCGAAATCGCCGGGATAGCCGGCCGCAAAGATTTTACCATGCTCTCGTTGGAGAAAACCCTGATGAACCGGGAGGTGGGATATGTCCAGCGGCTTCTCGGCATCCTCAGCGAGTACGGGATAAGTTTTGAGCATTGTCCATCGAGTATCGACTCGGTCAGCGTAATCGTCGACAAACCCGTTCTTACCGGCCAGTTGGAGACCGTCGTCGAACAGATTCATCGCCGCCTGAACCCGGACAATCTGACCATCACCGACGATCTTGCCCTGGTGGCGGTGGTCGGGGAAGGGATGATCGAGACCATCGGTATCGCCGGCAAGATATTCACCGCCCTCGGCCAGGCGAAGGTCAATGTCCGGATCATCAATCAGGGGGCTTCGGAGATCAACATCATTATCGGGGTTGCCGCCGAAGACTACGAAAAGGCGGTACAGGCCCTCTATGCCGCCTTTGTCCAGCGGTGAGAGGCAGCTGGTGGTGAAAGGAAAAACACTGTTCATTGCCCGGCACCAAACGGGCAGAATTGATCAGTTAATCAATGGAAAACATAACAAAAATACCGTATCGGCGCAGTTCCGCCGAGAGAGCCAGTTCCGCCATGACAATTTCGTGACCACCGCTCTCCAGGCGATTGTCCTGCAGCACATTGGCCCAGTCGAGAAAAATCGACTGCCGCTGAATCGCCAGGTTTTCATCTGGTTTTTTCAATACTTCGTCAAGATGTTCAAGGGCATCTTCGGGGGTCGCCAGCAGACTGTCAACTCCTGCCAGTTCGCTCTCAACCACAGCCAGGGTTTCCTTGGCCAGGTGCAACTTCTCCGCCGTCGCTGGATCGACCACAGAGAACTGCTCCTGCAAACGGGATTTTCCCCCGAATAGCGAGATCGCCCCTTTGAGATTAGTCGTTGCGGCTGAGGCGGATCGGCCCGGGAAACAGGTCGAAGCCGGGAACAGACGGCTATCGATACGATCGTCGGTCTTGTGCGGTGTAGCGAAAGGATATCCCTTGGGAACCGGGTGGCAACACCAGGCTACTACTAAAGGAAATGTTGTGAATCCGGTCTGTTGATGTACGAAACCCCGAAGAATAGATCAGTTTCTGCTGCATCACGGTACCGGCTGCATCGATGACCAGGAGAGAGACGTCAAGGGAGTCAAAGCTTTTTTGATAGGCAATTCTTCCGTTGATGGCCATTTGGCGGCCATCGAGGGTCAAGGTGTAGTCGACAGTCAAATCACCATGGCGGAACTCCCCCGGACCGGTGTCACTCTGGTTCAGGGATATCTGCTTTTCTATAGGGACAGTTCTCAACAATGCCGTACAACCCGAAAGGCTGAAAATCATAAGGGAAAAGAGCAGAGCAGCGGCACGTTGCGGAGATATGTGATAAAAGGATTTTTCCATAGCTTAGCCTCGAAGAGAGGAGAAGAACCAATTTCTCCATTGAGTTATGGAGAGAGCATCACGTCACTACACTAGGCATTTCCTGGCCGATGTACAGCTTGATGCTGATACCCTCTGGCATCTGAGGCAGAAATACTGCCGTTATCATGCCCACAGTTGAGGACAAAGCCGGTGGTTGATATATTTCCTTTCGGGTTTTACAATAGCCGGGCAACTCTCCCGGCAGTTGAGATTACTCGCCATCGCAGAGTTTGCATAAAATCTGAGCAGCCAGTGCGGTATTTTCAGCAAAGCGAGGGGCATATGAGAGTAATTGTCCTTACTGCCTTAACCATGCTCGTCATTTCGCGTCCCTTTACGGCCAATGCCGGAGAGGGCCAGCTCGGTTTTGGCTACGGCCAGACATTTCGCGGCAACACCGACCTCAGGCAATATGAACTGACCTGGCGACAGCCTTTGGGCTGGAAAACAAACCTCACCGAGACCATCCCCCTGTCGGCTCTCCTGGAGGCTGGGGCTGGGCTGATTGACGAAACCGGCAGCGACGAATCTCCAACCTTTCGCCTTGCCTTGATGCCGATGGCGAGACTCGAAGCCCATGCCAACCTGCACCTCTTTGCCGGCCTGGGTTTCGGTTTCATGGCGGGAGAGACCGAGTTTACCGGCCACAACCTTGGTGGGCCATTTTTTCTCAACTCAAAGCTCGGGGTACAGATTATACTCGGCAAGCGACTGAGCCTGGAATATCTCTACTATCATCAGTCCAATGCCGGGATCTATGACTTTAACGCCAGCCTGAATATCCATCACCTGGCGATCTCCTGGAAATTTTTTGTCCCATAGACATTCACCTTCAGCAGTTTTCGCTCCCGCCGGAAAACCCGGCGTTTGGGGCTGCGATCAAGGCAGGTTGATGACCCCTCTGCCACGCCGCACGCCGCAGTGGCAACTTACAACATCTTGGAGTCCCTGATGGCCGGTGCCAATCTTCTCGCCCTGCTCGATGATATTACCACGGTTCTCGACGATGTCGCCATCCTCAGCAAGGTCGCGGCCAAGAAAACCGCCGGGGTGCTTGGTGATGATCTGGCCCTGAACGCCCAACAAGTGGCCGGTGTCCAGGCAAACCGGGAGCTCCCGGTAATCTGGGCGGTTGCCAAGGGCTCATTGCGCAATAAGGCAATTCTCGTCCCGGCTGCCCTGCTGATCAGTGCTTTCGCTCCCTGGCTGGTGATACCCCTGCTGATGGTTGGCGGGGCCTATCTCTGTTTTGAGGGCGCCGAAAAACTGGCGCACCGGTTTTTCCATGGTAAACCCGGCGAAACCTCGGAATCGGCAAAGTTGATTCAGGCCCTGGCCGACCCGGCGATCGACCTGGTCGAATGTGAACGGGAAAAAATAGTCGGTGCCATCCGCACCGATTTCATCCTCTCAGCCGAGATCATCGTTATTGCCCTGGGCATCGTCGCCCAGCACCCCCTGCCTACCCGCATCGGTGTCCTGGCAGCAATCGCGCTCCTGATGACGGTCGCCGTCTACGGTTTTGTGGCGGTGATCATCAAAATCGACGACCTGGGCCTCTGGCTCCAGAAAAAAAACCACCCCCTGGCCCGCATCACCGGCTCGGTACTTCTCCAGGCGGCACCCTGGCTGATGCGCCTGCTCTCGGTGGCCGGCACCGCGGCGATGTTTCTCGTCGGCGGGGGCATTCTTGTCCATGGCATTCCGCCACTTGCCCACAGCCTGGAGACACTGGGCGCTCTTGTTGGCGGCTTTGCCGCCACGGTGGTTCTGGTGTCCGGCAATGGTCTTTTTGGCATTTTCACCGGGACTCTCCTGGTCCTGTTGCTCGCCCCTTTCAAGCAATCGTCGTCCCCACCAGAAAGAGAGTAATCGCCTACACGAAATTCCCTGGCGCCCTTGATTATCCTGAATTTTTCTGATTGAATTTATCCAGGCCAATTTCGCCAACGGCAATGGCCGAAAAGAGGAGCGGATCACCGCCTTGGGGCCCAGACGATCTCCATGGGCAGTGTGACGCTCCCCTATCCGCAGAGCCGAGCAATCCGGTCAGTGCAACTGCTCATCGCCTCAATATCACCTACTATTTGTCCTTTCAAGAAAAGGATAAGGAGAATATCCCGATGAACATTTCCTCAATTCGCTTCAAACTTCTCGCCGGCGGAATCACTCTGGTCCTCCTCCCCCTGCTCGCTGTCGGAATCATTTCGATTACCAAGTCAGCCAACGGTTTTCGTCAACTCGGTCAAAATGCCATGCTGACGACGGCGGCCGACCTCGCCCGCCTTACCGACCACATTCTCGAGGAAGAGATAAAAATTGCTGATATTTTTGCTATTGACCCCCGGGTGGTCGCTGTGGCCGAGCAGGTCGGCAAAGTTGGTGCAGCGAGTGCTTCAGCGGAGATCAAGGCCCTCTATCAACAGTTCTCCAGCCAGTTCTCCCGCATGGGCCCAAACTACCAGGGGATCTTCGTCAGCGACCGGGATGGGCTGCTCTACACCGGTGTTCTTGAGGATGGCAAGGAGTACAAGGGCAGTGACATCAGTAAACGGGCCTATTTTCAGGAGG
>JAZBOD010000035.1:0-5229 GCA_036350955.1 Desulforhopalus sp.
ATGAGCGGGGCGGCAATTGAGCCAAAGAGCATGATCCCGCCGAGAAAGATCCCGCCTTTGCCGGCAAAAAGACTGTTCCTGATAAAACTGGGGCTGTGGCGAAAGCCCGAGCGTTGAAATTCCCGGAGCAGCCCGGAAAACATCGCCTGAAAGCGGGGATCACGAAAGAGGTCACGGAGAATATCTTCCTGACTGTAGGAAAAACCGCCGCTGTCACCGGCGGCATAACTGGTACCTCTGGCCCGGCAGCGTTGGTACTCCCGCCGTTTTACCGGGTCACTGAGTACGCCATAGGCTTCGGCGACATCCTTGAACTTCTCTTCTGCCGCCGGATCATCCAGGTTACGGTCGGGATGATAGCGCATCGCCAGTCGGCGATAGTTTTTCCGCAATTCCTCATCGCCGCAGTTGGCAGGCACTTCAAGGATTTGGTGGTAATCTTTCATCATCTGCAGTTCCGCTGAACATTCGGCCTGTCGATCGGCCGGTGGCTGGCCGAGGAAATCGCCACCAACCAAGTCTACGCTCAATTGTAAAACGATTACCGCCAAAGAACAATCAAATCCGCAGGCGGTGGTTTGGCGGGAGACGATTGGCAGTGCGCAAAGCCTCTCGCCGTCGGCGTGATTCTTTACTCACCCAGTTTGTCGAGGCGGTACCGAAGGGTTGCCCGGGAGAGGTTGAGCAGCCGCGCTGCCCGGGAGACGTTGCTTCCCGCCTCCTCCATGGCGTAATGGATACACCTTTTCTCCAGTTCTTCAAGACCGATCCGGTGATCGCGGATCAGCAACCGGACGACCTGATTAAGATCGAGTTCCCCGAGGGGCTTACCGTGTGATTCGTGGAGGATCACATGACGGGAGGTGATGGTATCCCCTTTGGCAAGGATCATTGCCCGCTCAAGGACATTGCGCAGTTCGCGAATATTGCCCTTCCAGGGGTGGTTGTAGAGCATTTCGAGAACCTTGTCGGACATGATCGGAGGACGGCGGCCAAAAGCGGTACTGAATTCGTTGATGAAATAGCGACAGAGCAGAGGAATATCGTCCCGCCGTTCACGCAGGGGCGGGATGCGGATAGGGAAGACGCTGATCCGGTAGTAAAGATCCTCCCGAAATCGACCCTGCTGTACCATCTTCTCCAGGTCTTTGTTGGTGGCGGCGATCACCCGGACGTTGGTCTGCAGGGTGGTGCTCCCGCCGAGCCGTTCAAAGGTTTTTGACTCGAGGACCCGGAGGAATTTTGCCTGAACCTCCAGTTCCATGTCGCCGATTTCGTCAAGAAAGATGGTGCCGCTGGAGGCCAGTTCGAATTTCCCCTTTTTCCGCTGATGGGCACCGGTAAAGGCACCGCGTTCATGGCCGAACAGTTCCGCTTCCAGCAGGGTAGAGGGGATCGCCGCACAGTTTACCGGCAAAAACGGTCCCTTGGAGCGGGGACTGTTGAGGTGGGTGGCCCGGCTGAGCAACTCTTTTCCGGTCCCCGATTCGCCGGTGATCAGTACGGTGGTGTCGGTATGGGAGACCTCCCCGGCGAGGCGGAGGATTTCGCAGATTTCACCGGAATTGCCGATGATATTGCCGAAGGTGTACTTGCCTTCGATCTCTTTCCGAAGGTATTCGACCTCAGAGGTTAAGGTACTGATCTGCAGTGCTTTTTTGACACATGAGCGGAGTTTGTCTTCGGTGAATGGTTTGGTCACGTAGTCAAAGGCGCCGAGGCGGATCGCCTCTACCGCATTATCGATTGAGCCAAAGGCGGTGATAATGATCACCGGTACCTGGGGTTTGCTCTCCATGATCTGGCCGAGCAGTTCCATTCCCCCGACTTTCGGCAGTTTCAGGCCAGTGATCACCAGGTGGATAGTTTCATTGGCGAAGATCTCCCGGGCTTCAGCCCCGTCCCGCGCTTCGAAAAAATTCAGCTGCAGATCGGAGAGCAGCATCATGATCACTTCGCGCATCCGGGTTTCGTCTTCTACAAGCAACAGGTTGGTCATCTACTCCCTCAGTATGCATGGAAAAAAAAGGATGAAAGTGGTGCCTTTGCCGGGTTGACTGTTGATCTGGATGTGGCCGCGGTGGAGACGGACCAGTTGGGAAACGATCGACAGGCCGAGGCCGACCCCGTCGTCGCGAAAACTGACGAAGGGCTCCATGATCTTTTCCTGCTGTTCTTCGGTAATGCCGCAGCCGTTGTCGCTGATCGCCACAATCAGCCACTCCCGGGCCACGGTAAACGGATTGCGGATCGAGATGAAGCGCATATCGGCCTTGAGCATCTCCGGCTCTTTTTCCGCCCTGACCCGGATGGTAACCGTGCCGCCATCCGGCATTGCCTTGAAACTGTTGAGGAGGATATTGATAATCACCTGGCGGATCTGTGCCGGGTCAGCCTCAAAGAGCGGGACGCTGGCCGGAAAATCACGGACGATCTGATACCCCTCTTCAAGATAGCGCTCCTCGGTGGCGGAAAGGGTCTCTTCGAGGAGGCGGATCATGTCAACTTCGGTGAGCATCGGGGTTGACGGTTTGGCAAAGGCGAGAAAGGCCTTGAGGGTAGTGTCAAGACGCACCACCTCGTCCATGATGAAACTCGCCGCCTTTTCGCGCATCTCCAACGGCCGCTGCCGGTCGAGGACCACCTGGGTGGCACCGAGGATGATCCCCAGCGGGTTTTTGATCTCATGGGCGATACCGGCGGTCATTTTGCCCACTGCCGCCAGTTTTTGTTTTTCCTGCAATTCGGCGTAGGTGGCCTTCAAGGCCACCAGGCTGTTGCGCAGGGAGAGGGCCATCCGGTTAAAGGAGCGGGCAAGTTCCCGGGCGATATCCGGATCCTTGATATCCACCCGGTGGGTAAGGTCGCCCCGGGCGATCCGTTCGATCCCCTGCTGCAGCTGAAGCAGGGGGCTGATAATGGTTTTGGCCAGCAGGTAGCTGAGCAGGCTCGACAGAAGCAGACCGGCAATGATCAGGGTGATGGTGGTCTGCTTGATCACCTGAATTTTCTCGAGATAGTCGGAAATCGACAGGGTGACCCCAACGGTCCACTCCTGGCCGGGGTAGTCGGCGTACGCGGTGAAGTACTGTTCGCCGTGGTAGGTGGTCAGCCCGAAGGTTTTTCCCCGGGTGGCCAGGTCACGACGGCTGGCCCGAAGCAGATCGAGTCGGGACGTCTCCTCCGGCAGCACCGAGAGCCAGGGGTGGGCGATGATGTGGCCGGTGCTGTTCTCAAAGATATAGGCGACACCCTGGCGGCCAATATCAATCCCTTGAAGAAATTTGGAAAATTCCACCAGGTCGATATCGATGCCGCAGACTCCGCGCAGGGTCCCTGACCGTTCCCGGATAGGCGCGGAAACGGTTATCCCCGGTTTCTGGGTCGAGGCAAAGAGATAGACCTCGGTCCAATGGCTGCCGGCAGCCGATGCTGCGCCACGGTACCAGGGCCGTATCCTTGGGTCAAAAATCCGATGGATTTCCGGGCGTTGTGGAGGAACCATGATGAAGCGGCCCTGCTCATCGCCATAGTAGATATTGACAAATTCCGGCCGGTCCTGGCGAAAGAGATGGAAGGCCCGAAACAGCTGATCGTCATTGGCATGGTTGATCAGGCCCTTTTCAAATAGTGAGGCTAGCAGCTGAACGGTATGGGCATGCTGGGCGAGAAAGGAGGTTGCCCGGGTGGAGATTTGCGCGGCGGTGCTGATGGTATACTGCTCCATCTGGTCCTCGGCGATGCGTAGCGCCTGCAGGTAGCCGACATAGCCGGTCCCCGGAATAAAGATGACAATGACCAGAACCAGGGCAAGAAAGACTCTGAGGTGAAAGGACTGCAGGAATTTCCGGAGTCTATACCGGTAGCGAAATCTGATCATCGGCTGTGCTGAGTGCCATCATCCGGCGCAATGGCGAGCAGGGCCTGGAGATCGCTGCGCTGGAGGTCGTCGAGATCCACCCGCTCAAGGGCTGAGTGGATACGCTTATTGATCTCACAGTTTGTGCCGTGCTGCTCAACCATCACCGTCAAAGCGCGGGTAAGGATCTGGGGCATTGATCGAGGTTCAGTAAGGGTGAGAAGGTGCTGCCAGGTAAGTTGCCGATCAGTGCTGTAGCGGACTATTTCCAGCCGGGCGAGATCGGCCCAGGTAACGGTTAATTGGGGTGGGGCGGAGCGCTGAAGATCGCTGTCATCAATCAGGTCGATGGTCAACCAGGGGGCCGGTTCAGGCAGGCTCAGTCTCTCCCCGGGGAAGCGGTTGATCAGCTCTTGGTAGTGCTCAAGCCCCGAGGCAGAATCTGCTTCCAGCTCGGTTGCTATCCACCCCAGGTACCAGTGGGCTCGGGCGGCAACTTCTGCCAGTTCCGGGTATGCAGAGAGAATCCTTTGGTAGTATTGCCTGGCCCGCTCTATGTGTTCCGGCCCGGCAAGGCGATAATCTTCGCCAAGCTCGAGATAGGCCAGTTCCAGCGCGGCGATGCCGGTGGCGCGTCGATCTTTGGGGTGGAGAGTGGCCACCGCCTTGAGTGCCGCCCGCTGCTCCGTCAGGTCGGTAAAGCGGGAGAGGGCGTAGGCCAATTGTTCAGCCGCCGTAGGCAACTCGGGGATTGCGCGCTGGTCGATTTCACGAAACGGGTGGTCGGAGCCGGTGGTCTGTTCCGCCGCGGGTGGCGGGGAGCAGCCGGTCACCAGAAGAGCTAGCCCGAGCAGCAGAGTCAGGAAAAGGTGGCCGATGGGCCCCGCTGAAGGGGGAAAAGGCCCGGCTTGGGACAGGTTCCGGTTCACGGTTGCGGGTCGGTGGTGGAGGATTGGCGGTCAGATCTCCCGTATAGCCCATGACGGATCATTCCGCAATGGTTCTCTGTAGCGTCCTCCGTTCTCTTCGCAGAGGTTGCCGCGGTTGAAATTGGTGGCAGACCAGAAAAACCAAGGAAAATACCCTCCTGCAGTGGCAAAGATGTCCCATCGGCATTATACTACGTTCCACTAAACAAGCGTACACCAGCTATTCTGCCTTAACGTAATAATCGGCTCTCCAGCACAACACCCGGCTTTTCCCCCCGGTCGGAGGGAAGAAGTTCAAGAAGATAGAGCGAATTCCATGTCCCGGGAAAGGGGCTCACCATGAACCAACAGCGAAAAGGAGAATGGGTATGAAAATGACGAGTAAACTGGCGGTAACGATGATGTCCTGCTGTGTGCTGGCCCTGACGGCAGCCCCAGCAT
>JAZBOD010000036.1:0-4852 GCA_036350955.1 Desulforhopalus sp.
CCTTCAGTTTGTCGATATCTTCGGCTTCATGAAAAACGTGGCCCTGCCCAAGAGCCAGATCGAAAAAGCGCTCGACGGCAATATCATGTTTGACGGTTCGTCGATTGACGGTTTTGTCCGGATCAACGAGTCCGACATGTATCTCAAGCCCGATTACAACACCTTTACCCTTCTGCCCTGGCGTAACAAGGACGGCATTGCTGCTGCACGGATAATCTGCGATGTCCATAAATCCAACGGCCAGCCCTTTGAAGGCTGCCCCCGGGTGAACCTCAAGCGGGTTCTCGCTGAAGCCAGGGAGCTCGGCTATACCATGAACGTTGGCACCGAGGCGGAGTTTTTCCTCTTTGAAAAAGATGAAGATGGCCTGCCGACCACCGTGACCAGCGATGTCGCCGGCTATTTTTCCCTTGACCCCGAGGATATGGGCGGCGACTGTCGCCGAGAGATTATCGAAACCCTTGAGAAAATGGGTTTTGAAATCGAGGCATCCCACCATGAGGTGGCCGAGGGCCAGCACGAGATCAATTTTAAATATGCCGATGCCCTGACCGCCGCCGACAACACCGTTACCTTCAAGTGGGTGGTGAAAACCATTGCCTCCCGTTATGGCCTCTACGCCACCTTTATGCCCAAGCCGATCTTTGGCATCAACGGCTCCGGGATGCATACCAACCAGTCGCTGTTCAACCTCGACGGGACCAACGCCTTTTTCGACGAGTCTGATTCCCTCCAGCTCTCCAAGGTGGCCTACGCCTATATCGCCGGCGCCCTGAAGAATGCCCGTGCCTTTGCTGCGGTGACCAATCCTCTGGTCAACTCCTACAAGCGCCTGGTCCCCGGGTACGAAGCGCCGGTGTACTGCGCCTGGTCTGCCTCCAACCGTTCGGCACTGATCCGTATTCCCGCCTCCCGCGGCCTGTCGACGAGAACCGAGATCCGTTGTCCGGATCCGACCTGCAACCCGTATCTTGCCTTTGCAATGATGCTCAACGCAGGTCTTGACGGGGTGAAGAACAACCTCACTCCGCCGCCGGGGGTCAACAGGGACATCTTTAAAATGACCTCGGCACAGATGGCGGAGGAGGGGATCGCGGTGATGCCGGCCAACCTCAAAGAGGCGGTTGACGAGTTGAAGGCCAACCCCCTTGGCAAAGAGACCCTTGGACCGCATATCTATGAAAAGTATATTGAGGCCAAGGAAAAAGAGTGGGACAGCTTCCGCACCGCCGTCACCGAATGGGAGATTGATGAATACCTGAGTGTGTATTAGTACCATAGAAATTTTCCTCTTGCCGTTTAAGAGGAAAATTTCGTGATGGTACTTATCCCCGCTGCAGTTGGCGGGGGTTAGTACCCAAAAATCCTCTCTTGCCGTTTAAGAGGAAAATTTCGTGATGGTCCTTATCCCCGCTGCAGTTGGCGGGGGATAGTACCAGAAAAAATCATTTGGCTATCTCATTTGCGGCCCGCCCCCCTGCTCCAGGGGTGGCGGGCCTTTTTCATTGGCGGATCGGCCGGAGGGGCTTGCTAATTTGGCCATTCTTCAGTAAAGAGGGAGTGACTTTGCAGTGGGAAAAGGGAAAAAGGATGGTGATGGTAGCCGGGAAAAAGCGTCAGAAGGTTTCCCTCTCCTCGGTGTTGCCGGAGATCGTCCGGTCCCAGGGTTGGGAAAAGCAACTTGAGCTGTACAGCCTCTTCTCCCGCTGGCGGGAGGTAGTCGATGAGCAGTTCGCTAGGTACGCCTGGCCGCTAAAGGTCGACCGGGGAGTGCTGTGGCTGGAGGTGGAAAACTCTGCCTGGCTGCAGCAGCTCCAATACCAAAAGATCGAGCTGCTCGCTACCCTGAACCGTGCCCTCCGGCTCTCCCGCTTAAAGGAGATCCGGATGGTACTGCCGAGTGGTTCTGCTGAACCGGCGGTGCCGGCGGCAAACCTTCGGCTGCGCTTTATCAAGCCCGATCAGGAGAAGGCCGCCGCCTTTCGCCGTCAGGTCGAAACAATTGCCGATCCAGAGTGCCGAGAGGCCCTGTTCCGCCTCTGGTATCTCGACCAGGCTTGCCACCAGGAAAAGTCAGCTCCATAGGCCTTTTACACATTCGTCAAACAACCAATCCCGCTGGAGTCACCGCTGGAGTCAGGGATCGACCATGCTGCACGAAACAATTTTAGGCGCCATTGGCAATACCCCGCTGATCCGGATCAACCGGCTCTTTACCCAGCCGGGGGTGGAGATCTACGGCAAGCTTGAGTCTGCCAACCCGGGTGGCTCGGTGAAGGAGCGAATCGCCCTGTCGATGATCGAGGCCGGAGAGGCCAGTGGCGAGCTGACCCGGGAGAAGATCGTCCTCGAGGCAACCAGTGGCAATACCGGCATCGGTCTGGCGATGGTCTGCGCCGCCAAAGGCTACCGCTGCGTGCTGGTGATGCCGGAGTCGGCGAGCATTGAACGGCGGAAAATCATGGCCGCCTACGGGGCGGAGATCCTGCTGACCCCGGCCAACCGGGCCACCGACGGGGCGATTGAAAAGTCCTACGCCATGGCCCGGGAGTTTCCCGAGCGCTACTTTCTCACCGACCAGTACAACAACGAGGCCAACTGGCGCGCCCATTTTCAGGGAACAGCCCCGGAGATCTGGGCACAGACCGAGGGGAGGGTAACCCATCTGGTGGCGACCCTTGGCACCTCCGGGACGGTGATGGGTCTCTGTGCCTGGTTTCATCAGTTTCAGCCCCATGTCAAGGTGATCGCCGTTGAACCCCACCTCGACCACAAGATCCAGGGGCTGAAAAACATGAAGGAGTCCTATAAGCCGGGGATCTTTGATAAATCGATTCCCGATCAGCTGGTGCTGGTCGACGACGAAAGCGCCTTCAGCACCGCGCGGCAGCTGGCCGCCCGGGAGGGGCTGCTGGTGGGGATGAGCAGTGGTGGAGCGATAGCCGCGGCGATCGAGTATGCCCGGGGCCTGGCAAGCGGCCTGGTGGTGGTGATTCTCCCCGATGGCGGTGAGCGCTATTTGAGTACCCCGCTGTTCACCCCGCCGAAAAAGGCGTCGGAGAAGAGACGGCAGCTCTGTTTTTACAACACCATGACCAAGAAAAAAGAGGAGTTCCTCCCCCAGCAGGAGGGGCAGGTGACCTTCTACTCCTGTGGTCCGACCGCCTATGAACCGGCCAACCTCTCGCTCTGCCGCCGCTTCGTGGTCTCCGACCTGATAACCCGTACCCTCGAGGCCCGCGGGCTGCAGGTTGACGCCTACATGAACTTCACCGACATCGACGATAACACCATCGCCGGTGCCGAACGGGCCGGCAAGCCGCTGGCTGAATTCACCGAAGAGTATATTCGCGGATTTCTCGAGAACATCGAGACCCTTGGTGTCAAACCGGCCAAAGGCTACCCCAGGGCCTCGGAAAATGTCGGGGCGATGATCGAGATCGCCCACGAACTGATCCACAAGGGCTACGCCTATGAAAAGCACGGCTCGATCTATTTTGACATCTCCAAATTCAAGCGCTATGGCCGGCTTTCCGGGATTGATCTGAGCAAGATCCAGCTTGGCCGAACCGTTGATCTCGACGAATACGAAAAGGATAACCCCCGCGACTTTACCCTGCTCAAGCGTTCAACCCTTGGCGAGTTGAAGAAGGGGATCTTCTTTGAAACCGACTGGGGCAATGTCCGGCCGAGCTGGCATGTCGAGTGTTCGGCGATGGCCACCCGCAGCCTCGGGGCGACCCTTGACATCCACACCTCGAGCCGCAACCTGATTTTTCCCCACCACGAAAACGAGATTGCCATTGCCGAGGCCCTCACCGGTAAACCCCTGGCCCGGTATTGGCTCCACTCTGAACTGGTGATGGCCGGCGGCAAGGCGATGAGCAGCCAGGCGGGGAATAACGTCACCCTCCAGGACCTGCTTGATCGCGGCTACACCGGGCGGGAGGTGCGTTTCATGCTGCTCTCGGTACACTACCGGATGCCGCTGCACTTCTCCTACAAGCGCCTCGATAATGTCCGCACCGCCCTGCGCCGGCTCGACGAGTTTACCTGCAAGCTCCACTGTCTCCCCGCCGGGCGTCCCCACCCGGCGGTGGCCAGTTTCGTGTCGGCGATGGAGGAGCAGTTTTTTGCGGCGATGGACGATGACCTCAACGTCTCCAAAGGGATGGGGGCACTCTACAATTTTATCCGCCGGCTCAACCCGATTATTCAGGTCAACCACCTCGATCGCGACCAGAAGGACTATATCCTCGAGCGGCTGGCCAGGATGAACGTGGTGCTCAATATCCTCCGCCTGCAGGGCTGCCCGCTGGCCCCGGATATCGATGCGCTGATTCAGCGGCGGGAAAAGGCCAGGGTCAACAAGGACTGGCAGGCGGCCGATGCCGCCCGGGAGGAGCTGGCCCGCAAAGGGATTGTGGTGATCGATACGGTAAACGGGCCAATCTGGCAAAAGGCCCGGGACAGTGAGTAGCCCAGCAAGCCCCGGCGTGCAAATCCGGTTGCATTTTGGTGGGCTTTGGGTATAGTGTCGGCGTAATTATTGCGCCCGTAGCTCAGCTGGATAGAGCAACGGCCTTCTAAGCCGTAGGTCGCTGGTTCGAACCCAGCCGGGCGTACCACTCCTTCTCGCAGAAGTCCTTTAGGCGAATTGGCTCCACAAACCATGCTTCGCCGCACCAATCTTCCTTTTCAGCCATTGGCGAGTCGCCTGATACTCCACTCGCCATTTCTTGTCGTGAAGCCCTATTTCCCCGCCTTCACCAGATGCGGCGCCCAGAAAAGGATGTTCTCCCTTTCATACTCTGCCCAGAGCTGTTCGCCATTCCATTCTCGGATCTGGTCG
>JAZBOD010000037.1:0-15967 GCA_036350955.1 Desulforhopalus sp.
AATTTTTCCTGGTTGTTCATGTTCTGCTCTCCTTTTCCGTCCCGTTCACCTGGCTGGTTTTCTCCTCTTCTGTCGGTCCCTTCGTCTCGGGATGTTTTTCCCGCCAGATCTCGGTGAAACTGCGCCGGGCCAGCGGGGGCAGGTCGCGGCTGGTGGTCCAGCCGGAGGCGATGCCGAGCATGCTGGCAATCAATTTCCCTTTGCGGGTAAAGGGCCACTGCAGCAGTCGGCCAAGGCGCAGCCCGGTGCGGTAGAGGGCGGGCCTGGTGATCAGCTGCCGCCAGAGGTGGAAGGCGTAGGCCTCGGCCGGGTCATGCTGGCGGGTCTGCCACTGGTCGCTGCCGTAGGCCAGTTTGTGGCGCAGGGCGGCGAGCATCCGCGGCAGGTCGTTTTCCACCGGGCAGATATCCCGGCAGGCCCCGCAGAGGGTTTCGCCTTTGCAGAGGTCGGCGTGTTTGTTGATTCCGTCGAGCAGCGGCGAGACCACCGCCCCGATCGGCCCGCAGTAGGCGGCACCATAGGCGTGGCCGCCGATCTTGCCGTAGACCGGGCAGATATTGAGACAGGCACCACAGCGGATGCAGGCCAGCACCTCGCGAAATTCCGGGTCGGCGAGGATCTTCGAGCGGCCGTTGTCGACGATGACCAGATGAAAATCCCCCACCCTGCCCCCGTCCTGATCCGGCCCGCCAAGAAAACTGACGTAGGTGGAGATGTTCTGCAGTGCCGCCCCCCGGGTAAGCAGCTCGAGAGTCTCGCGGTGTTCGTCCATGGTCGCCACCACCCGCTCCATGCCCATGATCGCCACGTGAATCTGGGGCATGGTGGTGGTCATGCGGATGTTGCCCTCGTTGGAGACCAGACTGATCTGTCCGGTCTCGGCGCAGGCGAGGTTGCAGCCGGTGAGGCCCATCTCGGCGTTGAGCATCTTCTCGCGCAGTGCCCGGCGGGCGGCCTGGGTGAGGGTCGGCGGGTCTTCGCTGAATTCGATACCCAGCTTTTCAGCAAAGAGGGTGCCGATCTGCTTGCGGTCCTTGTGGATGCAGGGGGCGATGATGTGCGAGGGGGGTTCCCCGGCAAGCTGGACGATGTATTCGCCGAGATCGGTCTCGACCACCTCGATGCCGGCCTCGGCCAGGGCCGGGTCGACGTTGATCTCGATCGAGGTCATCGATTTGCCTTTGACCACCCGCTTCACCGCATTTTTTTTGGCCACCGCCAGGGTGTAGTCCACCGCGTCCTGGGCGGTCTCGGCAAAATAGACCTGGCCGCCCCGTTCACGCACCTTGTCGGCGAGGACGGTGAGAATGATGTCGAGGTGGGCAAGGGTACGCATCCGCGAGGTCTTGACCCGTTTGCGCTTCTCCGGATCGGCCAGCCCGGCCCAGATCGCCATGGCACCCTGGCCGAGCCGCTGCTGCAGGCTCTGCAGGCTGGCCTGGAGGGGGGGAGAGGCAATCGCTTTGGCGGCTTCCCGGTTGTAGTCGGAGGCGGTATTGCGGCTCATCGCTGTTCTCCTTGCCCGGCACCGGCGAGAATCTGGGCGATGTGCAGGACCTTGACCTGCTCGCCCCGCCGGGAGAGGCGGCCGAGGATGTTCATCAGACAGGAGATGTCGCAGCCGACCACCGCCTCGGCGCCGGTGGCGAGGATGTTGTCGATCTTGGTATCGACCATGGCGGTGCTGATCTCCGGGTAATTGACGCTGAAGGTGCCGCCGAAGCCGCAGCAGGTGTCGCTGTCGGCCATCTCGATCAGCTCCAGTCCGTCGACCTTGTCGAGCAGCCGGCGGGGCTGAGTGAAGATGCCCAGACCCCGGCTGAGATGGCAGGAGTCGTGGTAGGTGATAGTTCCGGGGTAGTAGGCGCCGACATCGTCCAGGCCCAGTTCATCGACCAGGTACTGGGTCAGTTCAAAGGTTTTTTCGCCCACCGCTCTGGCCCGGTCAGCCATCTCCGGCTGGTCGGCAAAAAGCAGGGGGTAGGCGTGGCGAACCATGTGCACGCAGGAGCCGGAGGGACAGACGATCACCTCGGCTTCCTCGAAAATGGTGATGAAATGGCGGGCGGCGGCGGCTGCCTCCCGGCGATAACCGCTGTTGAAGGCCGGCTGGCCGCAGCAGGTCTGGCCCGCCGGATAAAGGCAGGGGATGCCGAGGCGGTCGAAGATGGCGAGCATCGCCTCGCCGACCTCGGGAAACATGCTGTCGACCAGGCACTGGATAAACAGTGAGACGGGTTTTTCGGACATGGTCCTTCTTCTCCGGGTTGGGCGGTCGGCCAGAGCCTCGGCCCATGATTGAGGTCTTGTCGCTGTTGCGCTCTGGTTGAGCACGGCGTGCTGGAAGCAGCGGGGCCACCCAGAGGGCCTGCCCTCTGCCTTGGCTGGGCAAGGTGGACGGTGCCGCGCTGCCTCAGCCGCTGTCAGACCGACAGAATTCCCATAATCCCCGCTAAAGGTCAAGAGCTATGTGGAACCAAGGAAGAAATCCCTTCATTTCTGCGCAGCTACGGGACGATCAGCTGGTCGGGGATGTCAATGCCCTGCTCGCGGTAAAACCGTGCCGCACCGGGATGGAGGGGAACCGGCAGGCCGGTGATCGCCCCCTCCAGGGAGACCGCTTCGGTGGCGGGGTGGATGATGTGCAGGAAGGGGAGATTACGGTAGATGGTTTTCACCAGCAGGTAGACCACCTCCTCATCGATGTCACTGTGGACGGCGAGAAAATTGGGCTGGGCAATGGTGGTAATCGGCTGGTCCTGCCCCGGGTAGGTGCCGGCGGGGATCGCAAAGCGGGTCCACAGCGGATAGTCGCGGTTGACCGCCTGGAGCTGGGCATCACTGAAATTGAGGACGGTGATATCCTTGCCGAGCGCGGCAAAGGCCTGGCCGACGGCGCTTACCGGCGGGCCGCCGGGGATGTTCATCCCGTCGATGACCCCGTCGCGGATGGCGGTGGCGTTGCTGCTGTAGTCAATGGCGGCGATGGTAAAATCGTCATGGGGGGAGTAGCCCAGCTGGCTGAGGATATGCAATCCGCTGCCTGCGCTGCCGGAGTTGTGCTGACCGAGGGAGAAATGGCGGCCGCGGAGGGCGGCGAGGTCGTCCATGTCGCCTTTTTTGACAAAATCCGATTTGATGACGAAATGCTCGACGTTGTGCCAGAGCATGGTGACCGCCCGCAGGTAGGGCTGGGGGCCTTCCCGCTCCAGAGAGCCGCTGCCGTTCCAGGCCCAGGCGCCGTAAAGGGCCTGGAGGATGGCAAACTGGGCCCGGCCCTCGCGGAGCATGGCAATATTTTCCGCCGAGCCGGCGGAACTGACCGCGTTCAAGGCAATATTGCGGCTCGGTTCCAGTTTCACCTTGGTCAGGGTGGCCAGGGCAACCCCTACCGGGTAGTAGGTACCGCCGGTATTGGCGGTGGCGAGGGTATAGTGGTGTTGCCCGGAGGCCGGCAGGGGCGGGGGAAGGAGGGCGAAAAGCACCAGTATCCCGGTAATCAGCAAACCGGCGAGGCGGGCGGGGGATCGGGGGGGACGGTGCTCGGGCATATCAGTTTTTCTCGTCGAGATAGTCCTTGCGGAGGAGGCCATGGCTCTGCATTTTCAGGTTGAGGGTTCGCCGGGGCAGATCGAGTTCTGTCAGCACCGCCTGAATATTGCCCTGGTGGCGGCGCAGCGCTTGTTCGATCAGGCAGCGCTCGAAGTGCCCGGTCTGTTCGGCTAGGGACCTGCCCGCCGAAGCAAGCCCGCCGGTGTCCCGGGGATTGAGGAGCGCCGGGATCCGCCCGGTTGCCGGCAGGGAGGAGAGCACATAGCGTTCGGCGACATTTTTTAACTCACGGACATTGCCCGGCCAGCGGTGTGCGTGCAGGGCACCGACCGCCTCGGCGGAGAGTTCCGGCGCATCGCGCCGATAGCGCTCTGCCGCCCGGAGGGCAAAATATTCAAAGAGCAGGAGGATGTCCTCGCGGCGCTGCCGCAGGGGGGGGATATGGATCTCGGCAAGGTTGAGACGGTAGTAGAGATCCTCCCGGAACAACCCCTCCCGGCATGCCTGCCGCGGGTCGCTGTTGGTGGCGCTGATCAGGCGGAAATCAATGGGAATTGTCGAATTGCCGCCAAGCCGCTCGATCTCCCGCTCCTGGAGAACCCGGAGCACTTTGACCTGCAGACTGGGGGGCATGGCGGTGATTTCGTCGAGGAAGAGGGTGCCGCCGCCGGCCCGCTCGAACTTGCCGATCCGTCTGCCCTGGGCCCCGGTAAAGGCGCCGGGTTCGTGGCCGAACAGTTCACTTTCAAACAGGGCCTCGGGGATCGCCCCGCAGTTGATCGCGACAAAAGGGCCACTGCGCCGTTCGCTGGCCTGATGCAGGCAGCGAGCGACCACCTCCTTGCCGCTGCCGGTTTCGCCGACCAAAAAAACCGAGGCGTCGGTCGGGGCGAGATCGGCAATTTCCCGGCGGAGCATCTCCACCGCGCCGCTGTTGCCGAGCAGCCGTTGATCCTGGCCTGCCGCAAGTTCGGCCCGGAGCCGGCGGTTTTCCAGGATCAGCCGCCGTCGCTCCCAGGCGCGGTGGATGGTTTCGAGCAGGAGTTCCGGGTCGAAGGGCTTTTCGATGAAGTCGTAGGCCCCCTGGCGGATCGCCGCCACCGCCATGCGGATGTCGCCATGGCCGGTGATCAGCACCACCGGGATCTCCGGGTCAATCTTCAGCACCGCCTGGAGCAGAGCCATGCCGTCCATGCCGGGCATGCGGATGTCGCTGACCACCACCCCGGCCAGGGAAGGATCGATCCGCGCCAGGGCGCCCTCTGCCTCGCTAAAAGGGAGCACCCGGTAGTCGGAGAGGGAGAGCCACTGGTCGACCGAAACCCGCATCGACTCCTCATCGTCGATCAGCAGGATGCTGGCAGGGGTGGTCATGGGGCGATGCTCCTCCTCGGCTGGTCTGGGCGGCAAGCGGCGAGAGGCAGGCGCAGGATGAAAACCGCGCCCCCTTCGGGATGGTTCTCGCCACTGATAGTACCATTCATCTCCTGAACTATGCCATAGGATATTGACAGGCCAAGACCCAGGCCAAAACCGATCGGTTTGGTGGTGGCAAAGGGCTCAAAGAGCGACTCAAGAGCCTCGTCGCTGATTCCCGGGCCGCTGTCCCGGCAGAGCAGAATCGCCTGGCGATCGCTGGTATGCATCTCCAGGCTAAGCAGGCGGGCAGTGCTGTCGGCCATCGCCTCGAGGGCGTTGACCAGGAGGTTGTTGAGGACCTGCTCCACCTGCAGGTCGTCGCCCTCGATCACCGCGCTGCCCGGTGGCGGTAAGCTCAGCTGCACCTCAACGCCACTCTTCGTCAACTGTGGCGCCAGGCAGGAGAGCACCCGTTCGAGCACCGCGACCAGATCCTGAGGGTCGCGCCGGCCGGGGTTTTTGCGGGCAAAGGTCTTCAGCTGGCCGGTAATCCCGCCCATCCTCCTGGCCAGGGCGTCGATGCGGTCGAGATTGGCGTCGACCTGGTCCAGTTTCTTCCGGGCAAGGAGGAGCCGTGAACTGGCCAAAAAGGTGCGGATCGCGGTTACCGGCTGGTTCAGCTCGTGGGCTATGGCCGCCGACATCCGCCCGAGAGCGGCAAGTTTGCCCGCCTGGAGCAACTCCTTCTGGGTGTCGCGCAGGGTCTGTTCGGTCTGCTGGTGCTGGCGGATCTCCTCCTGCAGGCGCTGGTTGGCCTGCCTGATTGCCAGGGCCTCCCGGGCTTCGCGGCGGGACTGGAGTTTCTGCCGCCGTTCCCGGGCGAAAGCCAGCGCCAGTATCAGGGTTACCGCAAGACCCGCGGCACTGGCCAGGGCGAGGCGAAAACTGGCCCTTACCGGGCGCATTTCACTCAAGTAGTGAATCCGCCAGCCGTATTCGGGCAGTTGAAGAGACTGCTCGAGGTAATCGACACTCTCAAGGCGAAGGATATTGCCGCCGTCGACCGCCTGGCGTTCCGTCGTCAGGGTGGTCAACGGAGAATCGAGGTACTGGGCCTGGCGCAGCCGTTGGGCGGTCGGCTCGGTCAGCGGGCGGAGGGAACGGTACTTCCACTCCGGCCGGCTACTGAGAAAGACCACGCCGGAGGCGTCGCTGACGATCACCGTTTCGCCGCTCTCTCGCCAGGCCTTTTCCAACATGCCGAGATCGACCTTGGCCACCACGATCCCCTGCAGCCGGCCGGTCTCAAGGACCGGGTAGGAGAGAAAAAATCCCGGCTGGCCGGTTTTGACGCCCACCGCGTAGTAGCTGCCGGAGCGGCCCTCCCGGGCATCCTGAAAGTAGGGGCGGAAGGCGAAATTACTGCCGATCAGGCTCTGCTCCTCCCGCCAGTTGGAGGAGGCGACGGTTTCCCCCTGGTGGTCCAGGACAAAAAGCAGTGCCCCGCTTACCCGAGCAAAGTCCTCCAGGTGCGGATTGACCCGAATGGCCGGCAGATTCTCTTTGAGTAGCTGGCCAATGCGGAGATCCCGGGCGAGCAGGTAAGGGAGGTGGCGGTATTTTTCGAGGCTCTCCCGGAGCGAACCGGCATAGAGGGTAACCCGAGACTGGCCGGTACGACGGATCTCCGTTTCTACCCACTGTTCGGTAAAGAGGGCAATCTGCCAAACCGCGAGGCTGGTGAGGAGCAGACCGAACAGCGGCAGCAGCCAGCGGCTGTGCCGCCGCTTCGGAGAGTGCTCTGCTGTGGGAGTCGGGTTCACGGCGGTATGGTGCTGTGGTTGTTTGCTCGGGAGTGGAGTGCGCGCTCTTCCCAGGCAACAGGGGGAGGTTCCCCGTGGGAAGGCTGCGTGCCAACATCCTGCGGACTATACGCTGGACTGCTCCAGTTTTCAAAGAGCAAATGGCAGGGCAAAGGCGCTTGGCCAGCTCAGCTGCCTGGTTCCTTTCTCTTGCCGGCGGGGTGTGCCGATGCTATACAGGGGGAAAAAGCATCGCCAACCGGAGGCTTGCCTATGGCGGAAACAAAACGAGACAGGAGTGCCAGGGGCGGGATCGTCTCCCCTGAACGGATGCGCCACCATATTCGTGAGTCACACCAGCGTTCCCAGGAGTACGGAATCTGTCGGGAGGAGCGCAATATTGATCAGCACCGGCTCTCGGCGGAAGGCCTTGTCGCCCGGCAGCAGGAAAATCGAGTGCTCTACGACGTGGTCACCGCGCATATCGGTGAGTTTTACTCGCTGCTGTCACCTGAGGAGTTCATGGTTGCGCTAGTCGACAGCCAGGGCTACATCCTCCACCAGGCCGGTGACGACTCGATCAAGACACTCTTTGCCCAGCGCAACTGTACTCCGGGGTACCGCTGGCAGGAGAGGGATGTCGGCACCACCGCGATCAGTCTCTGCCTGCGGCTGGAGATTCCGGTGCAGCTCAACGATACCGACCATTATTGCCGGCGTGGCCATGGCTTTACCAGTTCGGCGGCGCCGATATTCGGCCACCACCAGGAACTGGCGGGGGTCCTGGTGATTTCCGGGCAGACTGCTCTGACCCATCCCCATACCCTGAGCATGATCGCCTCATCGGCCCGTTCCATAGAAGAGCACCTCCGCCTGCTCCGCCGCAATCGCGAGCTGTCGCTTTATGCCGGCTTTCTCGACAACGTTCTCGAGGGGGCGGGGACCGGACTGCTGACCATCGACCGTGAGTTGTGCATCCATAAGGCCAACCGTAAGGGCAAAGAGATCCTCGGCATCGAGGATCCGGCCGGCCGGCCACTGGTCGAGCTGACCGGGTTTCGCCCGGACCTTCAGGAGATCGCCGCCAAACCTGAACTGTGGCAGGATCGAGAGTGTTATTTCAAGGCAGGTAACCGGACGGTGCATTTCTTCTTTTCGGCACAGCCGGTTTTTTCGCCAAAACGTGAACTGCTTGGCGCGGTGCTGGTCTTTGAAGAATTCGGCACCGTCAAAAAAATTGCCGAGAAGATCACCGGGGCCCAGGCTTTTTTCACCTTTGACCACCTGATCGGCAGCGCACCACGGTTTGTCGAGGCGGTCAACCTGGCCAAACGGGCGGCGGCCGGTTCGTCGACGGTACTGTTGCTCGGGGAGACCGGTACCGGCAAGGAGCTCTTCGCCCAGGCAATCCACAACGCTTCTTCCCGGAGCCGGCAGCCCTTTGTGCCGATCAACTGCGGCGCAATACCGGGAGAGCTGATTGAAAGCGAGTTGTTTGGCTATGTTGACGGCGCTTTTACCGGGGCCCTTAAAGGGGGGCGTCTCGGCAAGTTCGAACTTGCCGACAGCGGCACTCTGCTCCTCGATGAGATTGGCGATATGCCGCACAATATGCAGGTCAAATTGCTGCGGGTGCTGCAAACCGGGGAGATTCAGCCGGTCGGCAGCAGCAGAATGCTCCATCTTGATGTCCGGATCATCGCCGCAACCCACGTTAACCTGGTTGAGGCGGTGGTGCAGAACAGCTTCCGCCAGGATCTCTACTATCGCCTCAACATCATGACGATCCGTATTCCCCCGCTGCGTGAGCGCGGCTGTGGCGATATTGAGGCGCTTGCCCGCCACTTCATCTCCCGCAACCGTCCCGGCTGTTGCCTCGGTATCGGGGCGCTGCAGCTGCTCTGTGACTATGGCTGGCCGGGAAATGTCCGTGAACTGGAGAACACCATCCAGCGGGCTCTGCACCTCTGCGAGGGTGATCAACTGCTCCCCGGCCATTTTGAGCTGGCCGGGGCGTCCTGCGTCCGCTACCCGATGCGCCCGGGAACCCTGCGGGAACTGGAGCAGCAAAACATTGTCGCAGCTCTTGCCGCCAATGGCGCCAACATGGCAAAGACCGCCAGGCAACTGGGGATTTCCCGGGCGACCCTGTACCGTAAGGTGAAAGAGTACGCCCTGACGCCGTAAACAGCCCAGGCCACCGGAGGCGGGCTCCGGCGGCCTGGGGCTGCTGCACTTCTTTGGTATTTATGGGAGCCTTTTGCACAACCCCGAGTTTGGGCGAAAGATTGTTTTGCAAATGGCTCAAGGGGGTTATTCGACGATGCTGTCCAGCACCTTCTGGCCCCACTCTGTGCCGACATCCTCGAGGACGGCCGGCCAGACCTCCCTTTTGATCTTGGCGGCAATCGAGGCGATCTGTTCGTCGGTGATCGGCACGATCTGTGCGCCGTAATCGGCAAGGCGTTTTTCGTCCTTGGCCTGATCCGCTTTGGCCATATCCCAGCGGCGCTGTTCAAACTGGTTGGCTACCTCAACCAGTTTCTCCTGCTGATCCTGGGGCAGCCCGTCAAACAGAGCCTTGTTGATGATCAGGTACCACACCTCAAAATGGGTGTTGGCGGGAATGTAGAATTTGGTGACATCGCGGAAGGAGGAGTAGTAGCCTTCGGCGCCAGAACCGATCACCCCATCAACCACCCCAGTCTGTACCGCAGTGAACGCCTCGGAAAAAGGCAGCGGGGAAGCGAGATAGCCGGTCTGGTCGGCGAGCATCTGGAAGGTCTTCATCGGCGGCACCCGCAGTTTGATCCCTTTGGCGGCATCCGGGTCTCCCGGAGAAACCGGTTCACGGTTCAGGGCGATCCCGCCGAAATAGACCGGCCAGGCGGCAAGCAGGTGGATGTCCTGCTCGGCATAGAGGTCAGCGACAACCTGCCTCAGACCGGCACCCGCGGAATAATTTCTCTGCGCCTGCTCCCAATTTTTCACCATATAGGGGAAATAGACCACCTGAAACCGTTTGTCAGCCGCCGATCCCGGGGGCTGGCAGGCCATGTCCACAGCGCCGAGTCCGACCCGCTCCTGGACCACGGTGTAATCGCCCAGAGCACTGGCCGGGTAGAGTTTACCTTTCAGTTTGCCGCCGGTGGCCTGCTCAAGGTTTTCGGCAAACCATTTGAGGTCATTGTCGATGGCGGTGTCCTGCGGCCGGACATGGCTGATTTTCAGGGTTTTTGCCTGGGCGAAGGTGGCTGCCAGCAGCAGGCAGGCGACAGCCAGACAGATACGGGGAAATAGTCTCTTCATTGTGGTGCTCCTTGGTTGCAGGTTGTTGGTGAGTACCTCGGAAATTCATTTCTGGTTTACTGAAAAAGGAATTTCGGCAAGGTACCTTTCCCCTCTGTTGTCGGGGGGGGGTAGTACCTGAGAAATTCATTTCTTGTTTTTTTGAAGAATGAATTTCGTGAAGGTACTTATCCCCTCTGCTGTGGGAGGGGGCTAATACCCGAATAGACCGGGGATGAACAACGACAGATCCGGCCAGAGTGCGGTGAGAAAAACCACCGGCACATAGCCGAAGAGGATCAGGGTCATGGCTGGTTTGATGATTTCGGAAAATTCGACCTTGCCGATCCGCATGCCGAGATAGAGGATGCTGGCGTAGGGAGGGGTTACCCCGCCCATGGCGGTGTTGACCCCCATGATCGCCGCAAACTGCACCGGAGTGACGCCGATCGCCTCCATCAGCGGCAGGAGCAGGGGGGCGATGAGGATGATCGCGGTGACGTCGTTGACGATCATCCCGACAAAAAAGAGCAGCAGATTGATCAGGATCAGCAGAAGGATCTTGTTCTCGGTAATGGTGAAAACCCCCTCTACCAGGGCCTGGGGGACGTCCTCCATGACAAAGATCTGGCTGAGCATCAGGCTGAAAACGATCATCACCATGATCGCCCCTACCGCGGTGGCCGAGCCTTTCGCCGCTTCGATAAAGGAGTCCCAGGTCAGCCCCTTATAGATCAGAAAACCGACCGGCAGGGAGTAGATCACCGCCACCGCTGCCGCCTCGGTGGGGGTCATCACCCCGCCGTAGATGCCGCCGAGGATGATCACCGGCATGATCAGTGCCGGGATTGCCCGGGTGGTGGCGGTGACCCCCTCGCTGACCTGCTGCGGCATCGGTTTGGGCGGGTCGATAACCAGCGGGAAATTCCGCGACATCACCATGTTTACCACACAGAACAGGACCATGATCACCAGCCCGGGACCGAGGGTGGCGAGAAAGCAGGCGAGGATCGAGGTGTCGGTGACCCAGCCGTAGATGATCATCGTTACGCTGGGCGGGATAAGCAGGCCGAGGATCGACGAATTGGCCACCAGAGCGGTGGCGTAGCCGCGGGGGTAGCCCTTGGCTGCCATCTCCGGGATGAGCAGCGGGCCGGTGGCGGAGATGCCGGTCAGGCCGCTGCCGGAGATCGCTCCGATAATCGCGCAGCTGACGGTGGTGACCACCCCCAGGCCGCCGCGGATCCGCCCGACAAAGATGTTGACGAACTTGAGCAGGCTTTCGGCAATGCCGCTGCTGCTCATGATCGATCCGGCAAAGACGAAGAGCGGGATGCAGAGCAGCACCGGGTTAGAGAGCTGGGTATAGCCCCAGACCATGGTGCCGTTCATCGTCGCTCCGCCAAAAAGAACCATGGTCATCAGCGCCCCGCCGAAACAGTAGGGCAGAGGAACGCCGAAACTGAGCAGAAGGACCAGGATGCCTAAAGAGATAAAAGAGATGGTGATGATTTCCATATCGGTCAAACTCCCTGTTCAGGCTTGGCTACGGTAAACAGTCTGGTCAGGTTGAGCACCAGATAGTAGGCGGTGAAGATGGTCATCAGCACCAGGCCGATAAACACTGCCGACTCGGCATAGACGGTGGGAATGTAGAGAGTGGGGCTTTCCTTCCACACCCTGAGGGCGTAGCGGAAGTAGTCGTAAGCCCAGTAGGTCAGCCAGCAGGAGACCACCAGGGCCATGGTATCGGCGATGGTCCTCACCACCAGGCGGGCCCGGTCGGTGGAGAGGAAGACGTCGAGGACGTTGGCCTTGATCTGGGTATCCTCGCGGGAGGCGTTGACGCTGCCGAGGAAATAGAGCCAGAGGGTGGGGTAGACGAGGATCTCTTCAAGGCCCATCACCGAGGTCTCGAAGACATAGCGCATGACTACCTGGTAGAACTGGATTGCGGCAACGCTGGTGATCAGTGCCGCCAGGGTGTAGCGGAAAAACCGTTCCATAGCCTGTTCCTCGGTCATTTTTTTGGTAAAAATCGACTTTGCGGAGCCTTGCCCAGACTGCCTGGCCGCCCTCGGCGCAACGCTATCCTGCTGCAGCGATCACCGTAATTTCCACCAGCAGATCAGGTCTGGCGAGTCGGCTCTCGACACAGGCTCTGGCCGGGGCGCAATTCTCGGGGACCCAGTTATCCCACACCTCGTTCATCCCGGGGAAATCGACCATATCGCGGAGGTAGATGGTTGCTGAAAGCATCCGGCTACGGTCACTGCCGGCCTGCTCGAGCAGGGTGTCCACTTTGGCAAGCATATTCTCGGTCTGGGCGGTGATGCCTGACAGCCCGCCATCGGCCACCTGGCCACAGAGGTAGACTGTCCCGGCGTGGATAACGATCCGGCTCATCCGCTGGCTGGTTTCGATTCTGGTTATCTCCGGCATGGTGACTCCTGGGTAAACTTTGACTATTGAGCCACTTGCAAAACAATCTTTTCGCTCAACCTCTGCGTTATGCTCAAAAATTTATCCTCAGAATATCAGTCATATGCCTGCGGTAATATTTTTAGCATGCCTTGATTTTGAATGAAAATCTCCGTTTTGCAAAAGGCTCTATTTGCTCTGGTTCTTGAAAATGTTGGCCGGGCCGGAATTGCTTTCCGCCAGTTCCATTGCGGCTATCTCGCCAAGGGGTACCGGTTTGAGCGGCGGCCGGATGTTGAGCAGGCCGGCCCGGTCGGGGGAGAGCCCAGTCGATTCGGCAATTATTTCTGCCGTACCCGGACCGCACATCCGCCCCTGGCAGGGGCCCATGCCGCAGCGGGTGAGGACCTTCATCTCGTTGACTTCGGTGACCCCCTCGCCGATCACCTTGCGGACTTCACCGACCGTGATGTTTTCACAGCGGCAGAGCACGGTGTCGTCGGGCACGCTCCAGGCTGGCTTTCCCGGGGCAAAAACGGTATCGATCAGCGGCCTGGGATAGCCGTCGTGACGCAGGGCTGCCCGCAGTGGTGCAGCTTTGCCGTCCCGCTCATAGGCCGGCAGGATGCCGAGGCAGTGGGCCACCTCGAGGGCGGCCAGTTCGCCTCGGTATTCAGCGGCCAGCGCTCCGGTGACCGTGGCGCCGTCGCCGGCGGCAAAAACCCGTTCATGGTTGGTCCTTCCCCAGTCGTCGCACTGCGGATACCAGTAGCGTTGCTCCCGGTTGTAGAGCATGTGGCAGCCGATCTGCCGAAAGATATGGGTGCTGGGGATGACTCCGAAATGGAGCAGAACGATATCTGCCGGGTAATTGAGCTGTTTCTCGCCGGCACGGGCGGATACCGCCTCGACCTTCTCCCTGCCGTGGCAACAGATATCGACCACCCCTTTGTGGTGGGGGACCCCGGAACGACGGATCTCCTGGACCATTGCCAGCCCCTTGAGCAGGAAGTCGGTGCGGCGCATCGCCGCCGGCAGGCGGGGCAGGGCCAGCGGTGAGGGAATCTTTGGCGTAGTCTCGAGGATGGCGGCGATCTTTACCCCTTTTTTGAGCAGCAGGGTGGCTTCCAGGAGGAGCAGCGGACCGCTGCCGGCGAGAACCACCTGACCGGTCGGCTGCAGGTCGGCTTCCTTGGCGAGGTTGTTGACCGCTCCGGCACCCATCACCCCCGGGAGTTCCCAGCCGGGCAAGGGTTTCGGCCGTTCCATCGCCCCGGTGGCGACGATTATGTAGCGGGCGCGGATCTGGGTCGACCGGCCACTCCAGGAGTAGCAGAGGGTGCCCTCGGCACTGACCTGCCAGACCGAAGCTCCGGCAAGGTAGGCGGCGCCGCTTTTGCGGAATCGTTCGGCGATTGCCCCACCCCTGCCGTACTCTTCACCGAGAAAGGCAATACTTTGCGGCGACGCTTTTTCAATATTGCGGTAGATCTGCCCACCCGGGCGGAACTGTTCGTCGAGGAGAATCACCCCAAGGCCCAGTTCGGCAAGAGAGCTGGCTGCCGCCATTCCCGCCGGGCCGGCGCCGATAACCGCTGCATCATAGTAGCCGCTCATTGCTTGTCGTCTCCTGATTTGGCGAGGTTTCTCCTGATCTCCATGCCCTGTTTTACTTCGGTAAGGCAGGCCTGCCGTTTCTCGCCGTCGATCTCCATCAGGCACTCGTGGCAGACACCCATCAGGCAGTGGGGGGCACAGGGTTTGCCGCTGGCGGGGGATATTCTGGCGATGAGCTCTCCTTTGGCCAGCAGGGCTGCCGCCACGCTCATCTCCCCGGGCAGGGTAGTGGCCTGGTCGTCCAGCCGAACCGATACCGGTGGTCGTGGTGAATTCTCTTTAAACATGGAAGCGTCCGTTGCTAAAGGATGAGATCTGTTCGGTCTCCTTTTGTCCCAGGATCCACGGGGCGATTGCCGAAATTTTCAGCGGGGCGAGTGATACCGCGCTGTGCAGAGCTATGACGGTGATGGTCGGGAAGTCCTGGAGCCGGCTGTAGATCGGTGCGCCATCAGGGGTCATCACCCGTACTGCTCCCCAGGCCCTGACCCAGTTGAGCCGGGCCAGTGAGGGGAAAAGGGTGATGGCGTTGCTGGCCTGGTTTTTCATCGCCTCCATGGTCACCTGGCTGTCGTGGGCGGTATCCTCAGTGGAAAGGCCGATGATAAAGGTACCGTCGGGGGTCTGGCGGACCGCGAGAACCGGGATTTTGAGCAGTCGAGGGTGGCGTTCGGTAACCAGCAGCTGGCCCCGTGACGGGTAGATCGGCAAACGTTCCCCCAGCGGGCTGAGGAGTTTGTTGGTTCCGTGGCCGGTGGCGACAACCACCTTGCCGCAGGAGAAGCTCTCTGTGCCGGTTTGTACCAGGCAGGTGCCGTCCGGCTGTGGCTGAAGAGCGGTAACCGTCTTGCCGCAGAAGTATCTCCCCCCCCGTTTCTGGAATTCGGCACGCAGGGCGCCAAGGAGTTTCAATGGGTTGACATGGCCCTGATCGGCGGCGTACATGAAGCCGGTGACTTTTTCGCCGATGGGCAGATCGGGAATCATCTCGGCAAATTCTTCCCGGGAGATCATCCTTGCTGGATAGTCGAGACCGGCCTGTCTGCAGATTTCCCGCAGGGACTCAATGGATTGGGCGTAGGCAGCGAACTGCTCCTCCCCCACCGCATGAACTGCGCCACCGGTCCACTCGACCTCCAGATCGTAGCCGGTCTCTTCCTCGAGCTGGGCGGCAAAGGCCGGCCACTCTTCGGTGGCCATCCGGCACCATTTGGCATAGACCGGGTTGTTCCCGCCTTTGCACATATACCAGGTGAGGCCAAAATTGCCCCGGGAGAGGCGCTGGCAGGGCAGTTGCTCGTCAAAGAGCAGGACTTTGCCCGCGCCAAGGCGAACCAGACCAAGTGCCACGGCCGAACCCGACAGCCCGCCGCCAATGACGATGATATCAGCAGATCCCAAAACGCTCCTCCCTTCCAATGCTGGTCGTTACAGGTTGTTGGGCCCCCTCCTGCTCTGTGGAGAGTCACATCAGGCTTAGCGAAGAGCGTGCTAATCGGTGACTTCGTGAAATAATGCTGGTCATTTTTGATAGTGTGCAGGGAATAACTGGTTGAGTGGATGACCGGAATATTGAATATATTTGTTGCGATACCGGAAAGTTAAAATCTATACTCAGTGCTGCTTTACGAAAAGCAGCCAGTGGTGTTCAACCGTTGTCGGAAAGGGCCTCGGGTGAGCACTGGCGGGAAAAGATGTGTTTTAATTTGAGACGTTTTTTAAAGAGAGAGACTGAGAGGGGTGTGGCAACAAGAAAAAGAGAACGAATGTTTAATTATGGAACATGTATCGTTTTGAGAAAAAGCTGTGCTGGAAGTTTTTAGGTGGCTTGGCGCATTTTTAGAATCACGAAGTTTTTTCGGGAAAAACGAAAAATTTGCGTAGAAGAAAATTGCCCAGAAAGCCCAAAACGGTTGCTGCCGTTTTGC
>JAZBOD010000038.1:0-10581 GCA_036350955.1 Desulforhopalus sp.
CAGTACTCGGCCACCGCCACCTGAGCCTTGCTGCCAAAGATCTGGATAACCCGGCAGTACTCACCGGTGTCGGGCTGAAAAAGGTTGGCAAGCACAGGGCGGACCAGAAAAAACTCACCGAGCAGACTGCAAATGTGCCGCTGATAACGGGCAATTCGTTTGCTGTGGCGATTGATCACTGCACAGCTGTAAGCATCGTCGTCTGTGCCATCGATACCGCTCAGCTGATGGCTGATGATCAGCTGGTTGGCCTTCTGCAGCGCCAGTGCGGCTTCATGCTCGTTGGCCGACTCGGCCAGGGCGAGGAGTTTTTTTACCCGGGCGATGCAGCGCCGTCCCGGCTCCGAGAGCGGACCGCCGGAGACCATCGCCAGGTTGGCCGGCAGAAGCGTCCCGGCCCGGCGAAATTCCGGCAGTACCCCGAGTCGCTCGCAGGCCCGCTGGAACAGTGCACCATGTGGCGCCCCCGAATCCCGGTAGTGTTCACTGCAGAGTTGGTGGGCCATCTCGTGCTTGAGCACCTGAATGGTTACTGACCAGGGATAACCGACAATCAGCCGGCGGCTCAGGCTGAGCTGACGGGTTTCCGGAGACCAGGAACCGAACTCCTTCGCCGCTTCAGAAATCGTCAGCAGCGGTGGGCGGAGGGAAAGCCGATAGCCGTAACAGATCTCGGTAAATTCCTGATAGAGCTGATCAAGCCAGAGGGACTCCAGCCGGTCGGTTGGGTGCTGTTCATCCATGGGTTATCGGTTTTCCTGGTTTTTCTCGAGTAATTTGCCGCCGAAAACGGTACCATACCCATGATAAGCCTCGAGAACAAGCCCTTCCGGAATCCTTGCCGGACCACCTCTCTTTGACGCCATTAATAACTGCCATGCAGATTGCCACCACCCACAAAAACACCGACTTCGACGGTCTGGCATCGGTTATCGCCGCCACCCTGCTTTATCCCGGCTGTATCGGGGTGATCCCGAAGATGACCAACCGCAATGTCGAGCAATTCCTCTCCACCCACAAAACCGCTTTCAACCTGATTCTGCCCAACGAGGTCGACCACCAGGCGGTGACCAGGCTGATAGTGGTCGATACCGACCAGTGGCAGCGCCTCGACCGGATGGAGAAACTCGCCGAGCGGACCGATCTGGAGATCGACCTCTGGGATCACCACATGGGGGGAGGCGGCGACATTGAAGCGAACTGGTCCTGCAAGGAGCGGGTCGGGGCCACGGTCTCTCTGATGGTCCGGGAGATGCGGCGCCGGGAGATGACCCTAAATCCCCTCGACTCCACCGTGCTGCTGATCGGCCTCTATGAAGACACCGGCCATCTCACCTTTCCATCAACCACCGCCGAGGATGCCCGGGCTGCCGCCTACCTCCTCGACAACCGGGCCGATCTCAACGTTGCCGGGTTCTTTCTCAATCCGCCTTACGAAGAGAGCCAGAAAGAGGTCCTCTTCGAAATGATGAAACAGACCGAGAAACAGCTGATCAAGGGCCGGGCAATCGGTTTCAACCAGATTCGTCTCGACAAGAAAGTCGGCAACCTCGCCGAGATTGTCAGCATCTACCGCAAGATCATCAGTGTTGACGCGCTCTTTGTGATCTTTTCCATCGACCATCGCCACACGGTGATCGGCCGCAGCGGGGTGGAGGGGATCCACATCGGCCAGCTCCTCGGCGGACTGGGCGGCGGTGGCCATGCCGGGGCGGGCTCGGTGACCATCAAGGATACGCTGATGAATCCGGACGAAATCAAGGCGGCAATCATCGGTGCCCTGCTGGCCAATGGCCCGGAAAGGGCAAAGATCGCCGATATCATGTCCTTTCCGGTGATATCAGTCCCCCCCGAAGCGACAATGCGTCAGGCACAGACAGTAATGGCCAGGGAAAAGGTCAGGGGCCTGATGGTCCTCGACGGCGAAGAGATCTGCGGGATTATCGTCCTCTGGGACTTTAAAAAACTCAAAAAAGAGAGCCACTGGCAGAGCCCGGTCAAGGCCTTCATGGCCAGAAAACTCTACACCATCGAGCCGAGCGCATCGCCGGCGGCCGCCGCCCGGCTGATGATTAAAAACGATATCGGCTATCTGCCGGTTCTCCAGGAGGGCAAACTGATCGGTATCGTCACCCGCACCGATATCCTCACCTACTACTACGATATGCTCCCGGAATAGTTGCTTGCCTTGAAAAAAGCGGTTGACGGCGGCGAGGCTTTCTGCTAAAAAATCGCTCCTCGACACTGCACGCGGGAATAACTCAGTGGTAGAGTGCAACCTTGCCAAGGTTGAAGTCGCGAGTTCGAATCTCGTTTCCCGCTCCACTCTTTTCCCTTCGCCCCACCAGGCCTCCTGCCCGAACCCACCGCCCACCCCCGGAGAGCGACTCCAGGCCCTTCAACCAATGCCCCCCGAGCGGCGGCAATGGGCTCTGCACAGTCAACAGCATCACCCGAAAGCGCCACCAGGGTCAGCGGAAGCAGATCCGCCGCACCTCGTCGAAGGTGGCGGCAAAATGGGCGGTGAGGCCGCGCCGGACATGTTCGGGGAGCATCTCAAAATCCTCCTGGTTCGCCTTGGGCAGGATAACCTCCTGAACTTTGGCCCGTTTCGAGGCGATCATCTTCTCCTTTACCCCACCAATCGGCATCACCAGACCACTCAAAGTCAGTTCACCGGTCATGGCGATGTTTGGCCGAATCGCCTTATTGGTCACCAGGGAGTAGAGGGCGCAGGCCATGGTGATTCCCGCCGATGGGCCATCCTTGGGGGTCGCTCCGGCTGGGACGTGGAGATGGACCAGGTTTTTCCGGAAGAATTCGGCTCCGGCATCGTTGTCGATCATCAGTGAACGGACATAACTGTAGGCAATCTCCGAAGACTCGACCATCACCTGCCCCAGTTGGCCGGTCTGTTTGAAACCGGGTTGGCCGGAGGGGATGGGAATTGCCTCGATATGCAGAGTCGCCCCACCCATAGTGGTGTAGGCCAGGCCGGTAATTACCCCAACCCGGGGTTTTTTGAAGGCAAAATCCTCGGAAAAATGCCGTTTGCCAAGCAGATCACGCAGTTCATCCTTATGGATGCGGATATTTTTCTCAGGATTGTCGATCACCCGGCTCACCGTCTTCCGAAGGATTTTCTTGATACAGTTTTCCAGCCCCCGCACCCCAGCCTCGCGGGCATAGCCGTCGACGATGGCGGCGATAATGGTCTGCGGCAGGGTCACCTGTTTGGCGGTGAGGCCATGCTCCTTGAGCTGTTTGGGAATGAGGTGGCGCCGGGCGATCTCCACCTTCTCCTCGAGGATGTAGCCGGGCAGCTGGATCACCTCCATCCTGTCCTTCAGTGGTCCCGGGATGGTGTCCAGCTGGTTGGCGGTACAGATGAAGAAAATTTTCGACAGGTCGAAACGGACGTCGAGGTAGTGGTCAAGGAAATCGCGGTTCTGCTCCGGGTCAAGCACCTCAAGGAGAGCAGAGGCCGGATCGCCATGGAAACTGGCGCCGATCTTGTCGATCTCGTCGAGCATGATCACCGGATTGGCGGTTTTGCAGGTCTTGATCGCCTGGATGAACTTGCCGGGCATTGCCCCGATATAGGTACGGCGGTGGCCCTTGATCTCCGCCTCGTCGCGCATCCCGCCCAAGGAGAAGCGGAAGAACTCACGGCCCAGGCTGGTCGCCACCGAACGGCCGATGGAGGTCTTGCCCACCCCCGGAGGTCCCTGGAGGAGGAGAATAGTCCCGGAGAGATCGCCCTTGATCACCCCCACCGAAATCAGTTCAAGAATCCGGTCCTTGACATCCTCGAGACCGAAATGGTCCTTGTCAAGGACCTTCGCCGCCTGTTTGCGGTTGTAGCTGTCTTTGGAGTAGACCCCCCAGGGGAGGATGGTCAGCCAGTCGAGATAGGTCCGGGTGACATTGAACTCCGGTGACGAGGAACCGAGCAGTTTCAGTTTGTCGATCTCTTCACGGATTTTGTCACGGGCCTCAGCGGAAGGGTTGAGTTTTTCCAGCCGCTTATGGTACTTTTCGATCTCCGCCTGGGTATCGTCCTTGGCCAGCCCCAGTTCCTTCTTGATCTCCTGCAGCTGCTGCTTGAGAAAAAACTCGCGCTGCTGTTTGGAGAGCTGCTCCTCGATCCGTTTGGAGATCTTGGCCTTGAGCCGGGAGATCTCCACCTCGTTTTTCAGGAGAATCAGCACCGACTCGAGCCGCTTCCGCACCTCGCCGGTCTCGAGGATTTTCTGGATTTCCGCGCCGGAAGAGGTGGTCATCGAGGCGGCAAAATCGGCAAGGGACCCTGGATCACTGAGGTTGATCCGCTCAATGAGCAGGGAGAGCCCCTCTTTGAAGAGGGGGTTCATGTTGACCAGCTCCTTGATGCAGTCGATAATCGCTACCGAATAGGCTTTCAGCTCCTCGGTGTTTTCCTGGATGGTCTCGAACCAGTAATTGACGTCGGCGGTAAAGATGGTGTCCTTTTTCATCAGGGCGGCAACGTCGAAACGCTCAAGGGCCTGGGCCAGCACCTGCAGGGGTTCCCCGGGCTTATAAGGGGAGACCTGGATCACCCGAACGACCACCCCGACCTGAAAAAAGTCCTCGGCACTCTGTGCCGCCCGGGCCATGCCGTCTTCTCTTGGCTTGAGCAGAATCAGCCCGAAATAGAGGGGGGGATTCTGGTTGACGTGTTTGAGCACCACCTGCTGGAGGCCTGCATCATCGATGATGATCGGCCCCATCATCTTCGGAAACATCGGCCGATCATGCAGCGGAATGATCAATAAATTTTCCGGGAGCAGGTCTTTGGCCACCACCAGTGAACGATTCGACTCATTTGCCTCGCCATCTCCGGGGGATTCAATGCCGTCTGGGGTAAGTACGGTTGGTTCTTCTGCCATATACTCTCTCCTTTTATCAGTCAGTCTTTCATGTGAGCCATTTGCAAAACAATCTTTTCGCCCAAACTCGGCGTTATGCTCAAAATTTTATCCTCGGAATATCCACTATGCCTGTGGTAAAATTTTTCGCATGCCTTGATTTTGAACGAAAATCTTCATTTTGCAAAAGGCTCATGTTATAGAGGTATTATCCGCCGTCAGGCCCCCTCCAGGGGGGGAATGCGACCGGGAGCCATTCAGTTGAACACCGCCAAGATAAGCACTTCCGCCCGACGACAAGGGGTATTTCTACCAGGTACATTAGCAAATCCTCTCCGGGAAGCAACCAGCAAGGTCTCTTTTCTCTCAGCCCTCCGCCCAGCGCGGTGGAATCAGGACCTCCTGCACAATGACCTCGTTGAGCCTAGTACGGTAAGCAAGATGACTCGCCCCCGCAATCGTCATCTCCCGACAGCCGTGTTGTTGATCTGTGGCGAGAAAGTCTTATGCTCTTGGTAGAAAACGGACAAAGGGACAAACCCATCACCGATTCTTGTGGAAGAACATGAACGTCATCGACGCGCTGCAGCAACGGAAATCGACCAGGGCATACTTGAATAAAGAGGTAAGCCGAGAGACAATTACCCGCATTCTCCAGGCGGCCGGAAACTCTCCCTCCGGCACCAATGCGCAGCCCTGGCAGGTTGCGGTGGTCAGCGGCGAAAAAAAACGGCAGCTCTGTGCGGCAATGCTCGCCGCTTTCCGCGAACAAGGGGTGGGCGAGATGGACTACAGCTACTACCCGGAACACTGGCCGGAAAAGTGCAAAAAACGCCGCTTCGCCTGTGGCACGCAGCTCTATAATGCCTTGGGCATCGAGAGGAAGGATCGGGCGAGGAGGGTGGCCCAGTGGGAGGCCAACTACCGGGCCTTTGACGCCCCGGTGATGCTTTTTTTCTTCCTCGATCCGCAGATGGAGAAAGGTTCTTTTATCGATTACGGGATGTTTCTCCAGTCAATCATGCTGGCAGCGGTGGCAGAAGGGCTGGCCACCTGCGCCCAGGCGGCACTTGGACAGTACCCGCAGCTGATCAAAGAGAGTCTTGGCTATGACCAGAGCAACATCCTCCTCTGCGGTATGGCCCTTGGCTACGAGGACAGCACGGCGCCGGTAAACCAGTACCGCACCCCACGGGAAGAGGTCGAGGGCTTTACCAGGTTTTTTGGATAACCGATAACCACCTACATGAGGAGGAACAGCAGCAGTGTTTACCGTAGCTGATCTCAGCGATATCGCTATCCAGATCGAAAACAATGGCAAAGAGTCCTACCGGCAGGCGAGTCGGGCGGTGACCGACCCAAAAGTTGCAAAAATGCTGGCGTGGATGGCCGATGAAGAGGAACGCCATGCCAACTGGTTCGCCAGACTGCCGGTGACCTCGCGGGCCCTTTCTACAGAGGAGCAGGAAATCGAAGATATGGGGCGCGCTCTGCTCCGGGACATCCTCAAGTCGGGCAGCGAGTTTCTCCACAACCAGACGGCACTGACAGCAAGCGTTGATATCAAAGAGGTCCTCGCCAATGCCCGGAAGTTCGAAGAGGAGACCATCGTCTTCTACGAATTTCTCCTCGGATTACTCGAAGATCAGGAGGCGATCGCCCGGCTCAAGGAGATCATCGCCGAAGAGAGGCGCCACGTGGCGATTCTCGAAGAGCTGCACAACGCACCGGAGATCGCTGGCCGGGCACTGACCAACTGCTGAAGGAACAACAGCGATGCCTGGAGACAGCCTTGTCGACCTCCTCGACGCTGCGGCGCAGCAGCGCAGCCGTCCCGACGGCACCCCCTACCGGGCCCTGCTCTGGCAGGACGAAATCGACACCGCCGCAGCCAGCGGGCTTTCCCTGCACCAGGTGGAGTGTGCCGCACTGGCCCAGAACATTGTCCCGGAACGGTACAGCCGCAACCAGAAAACCCTGAGCAACGCCGACCAGCTCCGCCTACTCAATTCCCGGGTGGCAATCATCGGCCTTGGCGGGCTGGGTGGGACCCTGACCGAGCTTCTCGCCCGGATAGGGGTCGGTCGGCTGACTCTGGTCGATGGTGACATCTTTGACGAGAGTAACCTCAACCGGCAGTTGCTGAGCAGTCCGGCGGTGCTTGGCCGGGCCAAGGCGGAGGTTGCCGGGCAACGGGTGGCTGAGATCAATCCGGCGGTACAGACCACGATCGTTCCCCGGTTCCTCGATGCCGAAAACAGTCAAGAGATTCTTACCGGCTGCGGCCTGGCGGTTGACTGTCTCGACAGCATTGCCGCCCGTTTTCTCCTCGGCGAGGCCTGTGCCGCCGGCAACATTCCGCTGGTTTCGGCGGCAATCGGCGGCACCAGCGGCCAGGCAACGGTCATTCTCCCCGGCGGTGACGGTCTGCAAAGAATTTACGGCCCAGCGGAAACCGCGCCCGCCCGGGGAAGCGAAACCGCCTACGGCACCCTGCCCTTTACCGCCTGGCAACTTTCCGCCGTTGAATGTGCCGAGACAGTCGCTCTCCTTCTTGGCCGGCCGGCCGCCCTGGAGAGCCGGTTGCTGCTCCTGGATACCCTCGACCACAGCTGCCATCTGGTCGATCTGGGCGGTGGCGTCAGACCGACAGAGTGAGGAGGGGCAGACGCCCGCCACCCAGGCTTTTGGCAATTGTTGCTCTCTCTCCCGTATCACGGTATAATGGCCGCGATGTGCCAATAGAGTGGTTCACCCTATCTCGCCTCTTTCCCTTCCTTTGGCTCCCCTACCAGGATCCCAATGAACACCACCCTGATCATTCTCGACAACCTTTCCGACTGGAAACCCTATTACGAAACCGACAGTATCATCACCGCAAGCGAGTACCTCTACAACGAGGCGCTGAGCAGCAGCAAACTGCTGGTGATCAACCTGTGCAGCGATCTGAGCTACAATTCGGAGGGCTATTACTGCTCCCTGCTCGCCCAGGCGAGAAAGCACAAGATCATTCCCTCGGTTGAGGCGATCAACAGTCTTGACTGCGACCGAACCCTGAAACTCCAGGGCCTGTTCAAAAAGACCTGCCAAACCTGGGGATCGACATCGACCACAGCCACTGCCCCGGTGGAACTGGATATTTTTTTTGGTGACTGCGAGAATCCCGCCCTGAAACGCCTGGCAAAATTTATCTTTGATCAGTTTCCCTTCCCGATGCTCAAGGTAAGCTTCAACGATGCCGGGCTCAACCGGGTTGAGCATTTCCGGACCATGAGCCTCGGGGAACTGAGCGAGGGCCAGCAGACCCTTTTTGCCAATGCCATTGACCGCTTCAGCAAAAAGATCTGGCGCTACCCGCGAACCAGGAAACCAAGCCGTTATGACCTGGCAATCCTCCACGACCCGGACGAAAAACTCGGCCCAAGTAACAACTCGGCCCTGAACCTCTTTGTTTCCGAAGCGCGCAAGATGAACATCAACGCCGAACTGATCACCGCCGACGACTCCGCTCGGCTGATGGAGTTCGATGCCCTGTTCATCCGCCAGACCACCGCCGTCCACCACATCACCTACCAAATGGCCCGCAAGGCCTACCTGGCCGACATGGTGGTGATCGACGACCCGGCTTCAATCATCCGCTGCACCAACAAGGTCTTCCTCAAGGAGCTCCTCCAGCGGGAGCAGATACCCTGCCCCCGATCGAAACTGATCTTCAAGAAAAACCCCTCGCCATACCAGCGCCTCAGCGAATGCTTTGGTGACACCATGGTGATCAAGATACCAGATGGTTCCTTCTCGGTGGGGGTAGCCAAGGTGAGGAATGAAGAGGAGTACCGGCAGATAACCGCGGAGCTGTTCAACCGCTCCTCGATTCTCCTGGTTCAGGAGTACGTCCCCACCGAATTTGACTGGCGGATCGGCGTCCTCGGCGGAGAGTGCATCTACAGCTGCAAGTACTTTATGGCCAAGGGGCACTGGCAGATCATCCAGCACCGCAAAACCGGCAACGCCCGAGCCGGCAGCTGGGAAACGGTGCCGCTGGGCAGCGTGCCATCCCGGGTACGCAAGCTGGCCGTCAAGGCTACCGCCCTGATCGGCAAAGGCCTTTACGGCGTTGATATCAAGGTGGTCAATGATCAACCGATGATCATTGAGATCAACGACAACCCCTCCATTGAGCACGGGGTCGAAGACAAGGTGATGGGTAACGAATTGTACCGGATCATTCTCCGGGAGATCGTCAACCGGCTCAATACCGGACAACGGTCATGAACAGCGGTGGGTTTGTTTTTGGTCTTGCCACCCTGGCGGAGGTCGATGAACTGGCGGCGATGGAAAAGCTGCTCTTCCATACCGACCAGTGCTCACGGAAAAGCTTTCGGCACCTGATCCGCCGGGGGGCGGTGCTCCTCGCCAGACATGCGGGGGAGCAAAGCATCGCCGGCTACGGTATAGTTCTCACCCGGAAAAACAGCAGCAAACTGCGGATCTACTCCCTGGGGGTGCTGCCGAGCGAGCGGAAGAGCGGTCTTGGCCGGCAGCTGGTGGAAAAGCTCGAGGAGATCGCCCGAAAGAACGGCTGCACGGCAGTCACCCTTGAAGTCGATAGCCAGAATACCGCGGCAATCGCTCTTTACCGAAAATGTGGGTTTCACCAGTACGGCTTCCGTCCCGGCTATTACCAGGACGGTGGCCACGCCCTTCTCCTCTGGAAGAGCCTGACGGCTCGGGAAAATCATGATTATCCCCACTTCGCGAGTAGCCTATATCAGTGAGAGCAAGGGCAACGGTGTCGTTGCCACGGCGAGGATTCCCAGGGGCACCGTGACCTGGGTCTTTGATGAACTCGACCGCGAGTTCACTCCCGACCAACTGCAACGGATGGCTCCGGCCACCCGGGAGATCGTCCTCACCTACTCCTACCGTAACCGCGCCGGCAATCTGGTCTTCTGCTGGGACAATGAACGCTATATTAACCACAGCTTCAGGCCCAACTGCTGCCCGACACCGTACAACTTCGAAATCGCCATCCGCGATATCGAGCTCGGTGAAGAGCTGACCAACGATTACGGGATGCTCAATATCATCGCCCCATTCCCGGTCGACGCCGAGGGTACCGGGCGATCAACCGTCTACCCGGACGATCTCCTCCGCTACAGCGGGGAGTGGGACCAGCTGCTCGGTGAGGCCTTTGCCCGGCTCCTTGAGGTTCCCCAGCCCCTGCGGGACTATTTCCCGGAGTCGCTCTGGCGCCAGGCGGAACAGATTGCCCGCGGCGAGAAGGCGCGGGAGTCGATCAGCAGCTGCTACTTCTCCGGCAACTAAACAGCGCCCTTCCCAGCAAGGCTTTCGCCAACCTGACCAGGTTCCCCCTGCCGAAAACCGGGAAACAACTCCCTGCACCTGCTCAAGGGTGATTCTGGGCAAAGGCGTTGTAGTGTTCGACCGGGGCGAGATCGTCGGTAAGGATCGGCCAGAGCGTATCGCCTGCGACCTCGACCCGGTTGGCCAGCCAGCCGGCGACCTCAGGATCGGCGCTGTGCAGGGCGACCGGCGCAGCACTCCGGCAGGCGACCAGCATCAGGTTCTGCACCTGACTGTCGGCCATCTCCGGCAGGACCTTAAAGACATGGACCTGGGGAAAGACCACGCGATAGGTGGCCAGTTCTGCTTGAAAAAAGGCGCTGGCCGG
>JAZBOD010000039.1:0-14596 GCA_036350955.1 Desulforhopalus sp.
TAGTCGGGCGGCACTTTGTCGGCATGGCTCTTCGAAACCTCGATAAAATAGCCAAATACTCGATTATAGCCCACTTTGAGTTTGGGAATCGCCACTTTCTCCCGCTCCCGGATCTCAAGGTCGATGATCAGCTTTTTGCTGTCTCGAAGAAGACTGAGCAGTTCATCAAGTTCCTCGCTATACCCTGGTTTGATCAACTGCCCCTCGCGAATGCTGAGCGGTGCTTCAGGATTGATTGCCCTTTCAAGCAGATCGTGAAGATCGTCAAGGGTGTCAAACTGCTGATAAATGCCGATAAGCCGCTCGGTATTGCCATCGGCGAGCAGGTTTCTGATCGCCGGCAGACAGGCCAGCGAGTTTTTCAGGGCCAGCATATCCCGGCCATTGCCGGAGCCGAGAATCATTCTGCTGTTCAGCCGTTCCAGGTCATAGACCTGGTCGAGTTGGTGACGCAACTCTTTGCGCCGGGCGCCGTCCTTGAAAAAATAGCTCACCGCGTCGAGACGGGCAGTTATCCTGGGCAGATCCTGAAGGGGAAAGAGCAGGTTGTGCTTGAGCAGCCTTGCCCCCATCGGGGTGCAGGTATGGTCGAGAACCCCGAGCAGCGATCCCTGGCGCTCGGTTCCGCTCAAGGTCGTGGTGAGTTCGAGGTTTCTCCGGGAGGCATCATCGATATGGAGGATAGTCCGGGTGTCGAGGGGAGTGAGCTTCTCGATATGGTCGATCTCGGTCTTCTGGGTTTCCCGGACATATTCAAGAAGTATTGCCGCAGCGCTGATTGCCACCGTGAAGCCGCTGCAACCAAACCCGTCCAGGCTGAGCACGGAAAAGTGGTCGTGGAGCAGGGCACTGGCGGTTGGCAGATGGCGGACGTCGGTGGAACGTTCGGTGACGCAGATTTCAACCATTTCGGTACCGAGCTGATCAAGAATACCCTGCAAACTAAGCCTGTCGGCGCTGTGGATGAGGATTTCCGCAGGTTTCAGGCGGTCTATCTGGTCGAGTATCGGCTCATTGCCGCCGTTTGCAGGAGAGATTTCACTGACCAGGAATTCGCCGGTACTGATATCAAGAAAGGCACTGCCGAAAAGCAGGCGGCTGCCCTTCTCGGCGATGGTCAGAGCACAGAGATAGTTGTTGCTTTTGTCGTCGAGGAGCAGCTCATCGGTAATGACCCCGGGTGAAACCACCCGGACCACCTCGCGTTTGACAATTCCCTTGGCGGTGGCCGGGTCTTCGGTCTGTTCGCAGATGGCCACCCGATAGCCGGCTTTGATCAGTTTTGCCAGGTATCCCTGCAGGGCGTGGTAGGGGATACCGCACATCGGCACCTGGTTCGGATCACTCTTTTTGTTTCGTGAAGTGAGGGTGATCCCGAGGACTTTGGCGGCGGAGACCGCATCTTCAAAGAACATCTCGTAAAAATCGCCCATCCGGTAAAAGAGAATGCAGTCCGGATGCTGCTCCTTGATCTCCAGATACTGCTGGAGCATCGGCGTCATTTTGACGGAGGTCATTGGCGAAGCCCTCGCCTGGATACGAGAAAATCGGCAGGCCGCCATGAGGGGGAGAGGAGTTTCATCGTGGCTGGGGCAAAGTATGTATGGCGGCATCCAGACCTTCTGCGCCAATACGGAGAATGGCATAGGTGCCGGGGGCACCGTACCGACCGGTTTCCTGGAAACTGCCGGGATTGATCAGGATGGTTCCGGCGTGCCGTCGGCAGAGCGGCTGATGGCTGTGGCCAAAAACGATGCAGGCCGCTTCGGGAAAGAGGGCCAAGACCCGCTCTTCAATATTATGCCGCGTACCGGTTCCATGGGTTACGGCTATGCGGTATCCACCTAGCACCAGATCTCTGCTTTCCGGGAGCAGCTGACGGGTTGGCCGATTGCACATATTGCCGCAAACCGCGTAAACCTCGCGGTTGCGGAAGGCGGCCAGAATGGCAATATCGGTCAAATCGCCGGCGTGGATGATGGTATCGCACTCGGCAAAGGCGTGGTCGCACCGGCTTTGGAAACGGTCATCAAGCAGGTCACAGTGGGTGTCGGAGAGGATGCCGACAGTCTTCATAGAGTCATCTCCTTGGCTCAGCGTCCACCATTATACCCGGCACTGCCGTGAACGCATTGAAAAAACGAGCCGGAAAAACCCGGGAGTCGGCTGGCACAACAGTGCCTCAGGCCCAGATGGTCATGCCGGGATTATTGGCTACAGCGAGAACAATGTCGGTGCGGGTGACGATTCCGACAAACATGTCGGCTTCATTGGTGATCGGCACGCAGTTGAGCTGGCGGTCGCCCATAACTTTGGCAACACGGTGGATATCGGCAAGGGGGTCGGCGGTAATTAAAGGAAGGGTGAGGAGATTGCTGACTGGAGTGGATTGCCATTCGGCAAGTGTTTCCCCATTCTCAAGCAGCCTGGTGACTAAGCGGTCGAGGGAAAAAAGCCCCATTGGCCGGTTATCTTTACTTAAAACAGGTAATTGTTTGATGTCATGACTCTTTAAAAGAGCATAGCATTCACCGAGCGACGAGTCTTCAAAGGCGGTGATCACCGGCCGTTTCATGATCTGGTAAACATGGTGGATCGGTTGATCGCTTTTGGCGCTGATAACCTGCCGGTAGGCATTGATCGCTTCGTTGGTCTGATAATCCCGAAAAACTTCCTGTGGTTCGCCATCTTTCTGCCGTACCCGGCCTGCCGCCTGCATCGGTCTGATCAACGGTATCCGGTACATCTCTTCCAGGGTATTGCGGAATATCCGGCCCTGCTCGTTGTAGATCGCAAACATTGTTCCCTCCGGGCCAGCGCGCCAAGGTGTTTGCCATAGCTTGGTTCCTGGTTACCCCTGGTGGAACCTATCAGGAGATGGCTGTCCTCACGGGTATCAGCGTACCGTATGGCAAAAAAGGATGTACTAACCAGTTGTCAATCAATTCGCTACAGAGTTGTTATGAATGAGCCAGAAATCAACCTGGCTTGGGGGGGGTATATGAAAATAGCCTAGGCCAGACTGCCTGGAGTTTGTTGGGTGTTTGCTTGAAAGGGCGAGGAATTCCCCCCTCTTTACCGCCGCACTGCTTTTTGATCTTACCTGGTGTACCGAAAAGGATAAAGCGCACCGTGAAAGGTTCCCCGGTGCGCTATTTTGAGTTTGGGACAAATCTACGAGGGCTTCCTATGCTTCTTTTACGCTGATTTGCCGTGGTTTGGCAGCGGCAGATTTGGGAAGATGGAGGCGTAGTACTCCCTCTTTCAGTTCAGCGTTGACCTTGTCGATATCTATAGTTTGTGGGACCGAAAAGGTTCGCTGGTACTCAACATCACCGAATTCTTCCCAGGTTGCTGCCCCCCGCTGGGTAATTTCCCGCAGCCCGCTGAGGGTCAATTTCCCGTTATCGATATTGATCACCACATCCTTTTTCGCAACCCCTGGCATATCGGTAAAAAGGAGTATCTCATCCTCATTTTCGAAAATATCGACATAGGGGGTCATTGTCTGTACTCGCGATTTCCTCTCCACCATCGCCTCTTGTCGAACAGCAACATCTTTGGCATCACTCATGGCTTTCCTCCTCTTTGTGACTCACACCCGCTGTGCGGCAAACATCAGTTAATGGTAATCTGTTTCGGTTTGGCAGCCTCTACCTTGGGCAGGGTAAGGGTGAGAATACCATCCTTCAACGAGGCCTCTACCTTACTCGAGTCAACCTCCGACGGCAGGGTGAAACTCCGGCTGAAACTGGTGGCCGCCCGTTCCATCCGATGCCGGCTGTATCCCTCTGGGTTGTCCGGCTTGCGTGCGCCACTGATTTCCAGATAGTTGCCCTGCAGGCGGATATTCAAGTCCTCCTTGGCAATCCCCGGAACCTCGGCAGTAATCAGCAAATGGTCTCCACTGTCGTAAAGGTTGGTCCGTGGTCCCGCCTGGGTCATCCCCGAGGGAAAGCTGGAAATCCGATACCCTTCGGTATCACTGTATAATCTGTTCATTCTGGTATTGAGCAGATCCATCGCTCGAAACATCCGGTCTATTTCGCTCCATTCTCTCCACATAGCACACCTCCCGGTTTGCGTTTAATGGCGTTGCCGCCCTGGGTTTACTGACAACTTCTTACTGGACGTATGTTAATTATTAAAATATCAATGTCAATAAACATAAAATTACTATTTTCAAAAAACAGCTTTTAATTACTTTTAAACTATACTTTGACAAAGTAATGCACAAGGCTTACCATCCTTAATGGAGGAGAATCATGCAGGACAAAATCAAACGAGCATATCCAGGCAAGGAGCCGCCATTGGATCTGTCGGTGGAGGGACTGAAAGGGCGTCAGTCGGTACGAGCGACTTTCAATCTCCCGGAAGAGATGATCGAACTGTTTTCCCTAGTTGCCGCCCAGTTTGGCCTAAAACAGAAATCACTTTTTGATCAACTGGTTGAAAATAGTGAAACCCTTGGCCGGGTGGCAGAGGAAGCCGGTGAGCATCGGCGTCGGAAAGATGGTCGGCGGGCAAAAACCCTGGTGGTGAGTAAACGTTCTCTCGAACTGCTGGAAATGGTTGCCAGGGAGCGTAATGTGCCCAGGGATGTTCTTGTTGAACTCTCTCTGCGCCGGCTGTTGCCCCTGCTCCACCAGGAACAGCAGCGTCACAGCCGGAGAGTGGTGGTCTCCTCTGCAGCCATGAAGTTCCACCGGCAGGCGGAAAAACTGTTGAGGCAGGTTGAAGATCGGCTTGGGCGGGACGATCAGGTATATCAGTTGGTGGCGAGCATGGTGGAAAAATGTCAGGAGACCAGTTCCCGCCTGCAGGAAATTGTCGCCAAAGGGGAGCCGGTACTGCGTTACCGGAATGAAGAAAGATAACAATTCAGTAGTGGTTTTATGAACTGATATCACAGAGGAATCTGCCCCTTTGGTGGAAAGGTCATAAAAGGTTGATCTATCGATGGAGAAGAAGATGAAGTCTCAAGACTATTACAAAATTCTCGGGGTACCGAGAACTGCCTCCTCCGAGGAGATCAACCGGGCCTACCGTAAACAGGCCCGCCGTTACCACCCCGATGTCAATAAGGATGCGGATTCTGAGGCGAGATTCAAAGAGATCAACGAAGCAGGTGGTGTGTTGAAGGATCCGGAAAAAAGAAAACTCTATGATATCTATGGCTCAGCCTGGCAGCAGGCAGCGGAACAGCCGCCGCCGAAACAGCAACCTCGGCCGGGGAGGGAAAATTTTTCCAGGGAGTTCAGGTTCACCGGAGGGGAGGGCGGCAACAATGAAGAATTTGCCTCAATCTTTGGTGATCTTTTTGGGCAGAGAGCCGGCCGGACCGCCGGAGGCGAGTATCGACGGCCGACAGATGATCGGGCGGAAATAACCGTCTCTTTGCGCGACGTTCACCAGGGGGCGAGCAGAACTCTTCATCTGCAGTCCTCGGAGATCGATGGCAGCGGCCGGGTCAAAGCGGTCAATCGCCGGTTGCAGGTAACCATTCCCCGGGGAATTACCGATGGTGCACTGATCAGGCTGGCCGGACAGGGGCAGGGTGGAGCTGACCTGCTGCTGCAGATCAATATTGCCCCGGATCCTTGGTTCAGCCTCCAGGGGCATGATCTGCAGACCGTGGTTGCCGTCTCTCCCTGGGAGGCCGCATTAGGCGCAAAAATTGAGGTGCAGACTTTGGATGGGTCAGTCGTTCTGGTTGTACCGAAAGGGTCGCAAAACGGCGCAACCCTCCGTTTGCGTGGTAAAGGGCTGGCCAAACGCGACGGGGGCCAGGGCGATTTGCTGGTCTCTCTTGAGATACGTGTGCCGGAAAGCCTGGGGCGCGAAGAGCAAAGGCTGTTTGAGGAGATGGCGAGAATATCCCGGTTTGACCCTCGCACCGGTCACGGTCAGCGGGCTGCCGGTCGGGTCAAGGCCTGAAGTGAACAAAGCGCTGGAGGAGAGTAATTGTACGCCAGGTGAAAGCCGGGTCTTGGCGGTCAGGCTTTGATCAGTTCCTCGGTGACCATGTGGTCGATGTAGTCGAGAATAAACTGGCGCTGGGCTGGGGTGGTGTGGGCGATGCATGTGCAGTGGAGATTGGTCTGGCTGCGGACCAGCAGCTCAAAACGCACTGCTCGTTCGGTCAACTCCACCGCGGTACGGAATGGACCATGGCTCTCGTGGCCGAGTTGCGCTTCACCGAGCAGGTCGGCCGGAATTTCCAGCCAATAGAGGCCGACCATCGGTCCATGGAGGCTGGTCCGTTTCAGGTAGGAGTCTATGTTGTCCCGCTCCATTGGTGAAAGTTCATCGATGACGATCTGACGCATTGTTCTGTCCCGTTTACCAGGCAATCCTGGAGTCTGCCTGCTTCTTGAATTGATTTTTCTGTCTGGCGGTCAGCCCTGTTCCAGCACGTTGGTTCAGATGGCCTCAAATATCCAGCCAGGTGGTGTCCCGGTTAAGATTTTCACCGCCCTCTTCAGTAACCACAACCATGTTCTCCAGACGGATCCCCCCCCACCCCGGCAAATAGATGCCCGGCTCGACGGTGACCACCATGCCTGCCTGGAGTTTCTGCCTGGACCGGGAGGAGAGCCGTGGTTCTTCATGGACGGCAAGACCTACTCCGTGGCCGAGGGAGTGGCTGAAGAATTGTCCGTAACCGGCCCTGCTGATTACCTGACGGGCTGCCCGGTCGACATCACAGCATCTTACCCCGGGGCGGATTGCCGCCATTCCAGCAAGCTGTGCCCGGCGAACCAGGCGGTGCCGTTCCAGATAATCGGTGTCGGGGGTACCGCCGGGAACCAGGTTGCGGGTCATGTCTGAACAGTAGCCGTCGAGCACCAGGCCCATGTCGATGGTGAGAGAGCCGGTGGCTTCAAGCGGCTGCACTCCGGGGATGGCATGGGGCAGGGCGCTGTTTCGGCTGCTGGCGACAATGGTTGAAAAACTCGGTCCTTCAGCTCCCCGACGGCGCATTTCGCTCTCAATCGCCAGGGCGGTGTCGATTTCACTCTGCGGTCTCGCGAGGCCAGAGACAACAGAAGCGAAGACCTCTTCGTTGAGGCGAACCGATCGGCGCAGTGCGCTGATCTCCTCCTGGTCTTTGATCATCCGCAGGGGTTCGACCAGGTTTTTTAAGGGCACTGCGACGATTTTTTTCTCATTCAATGCGCTGCTGAGTCTTGCCGCAGTGGCATGCAGGGTGTAGTGGCTTTCAAAAGCAACCTGGCTTACCCCCAGATCAGCAAGGAGTTCCGGGAGGATACTCAACAGGCCACGGCGATAGATCTCGACGGTGAGTCCGGGGGCTTCCTGTCTGGCCTGGAGTAAAAATCGGCTGTCAGTGAGCAGCATGGCCTTGCCCCGGGCCGGCACGACCAGCACCCCGGAGGACTCTTCAATGCCGTGGTCACCGCCCCGGTAGCCCGAGAGATAGCGGCGGTTCTCCGGTTTGGTGACGAGCAGGGCATCGAGCTTTTTCCGGCGGAGCCTGGCTTGAACTTTGTCTAATCGACCCTGGTAATCCATCTCAATCAAAGGTGGCCCTGCTAACCGACACGCGCCTCATTGTCTGGCAATCGATCGATCAGGAGGTTTGAGTTGGCGAAAAACGCGCGAAGATCAGCTCTTTGCGCTGGTTTAAGGCGTCGGTGTACTGGTTGTTGAGGCCGGTCAGCATCCTGGTCAGTTCTTCCCGGTATTGCGGGTGCATTGCCGGGTTGAGGTTTTCCTGGTTGCCCCGGCCTTTGGCCATCTGCTGCAACTGTCCCCTGATGGCGTCCTCGAGCTGTTGGGTCATCTGCTCCTTGTGCTGGCCATACTGGTCAAGAATCTGGCCAAGTTCACGGCAGATCGTATCAATTTCCTGACTTTTTCCCCCCAGGGCAGAGATTGCCTGGAGGGCGATTTTCCCGGCCTTCTGGAGCTCTTCATCACGGGGGAGAACAACATTTCTGAGCAGGGTCTGGGCCATGCCCCGGCGGATACTCATCTGTTCCCCAGGTGGCTGGCTCATCAGGCTCTTTACCAGATCGCTGTCGTCCCCTTTGAGGAATTCGGCGGCAAACCGCATCCCTTTTTTCTCCAGATCTTCATTCGTGTCGTCGGAAGAGGCGGTGGCGGCCATCCTTGCCGCCCGTTCCAGTACCATATCCATTGTACTTTTGATTTCTGCCATTACTGGGTTCCCGGGTGAAAGTGGCTGCCGACAGGGGCAGGAAAAGTAGGCGATGGCAAAGAGGCGATGGTCCTGATCTGCCGTGGGAGAATGTACAACAGACCTTGGGGTAAGGCAAAGAAAAAGCCGTTAATCCTTCAGCAACGCTGCATTCTCGCGGCAAAGAAACCGTCAATGGTCTCATCCGGATGAGGGGAGAAAAAGCCGTCGGCAACCAGGTGATGAGCCGCTGGCGGCAGATAAGGCGTGCAATCGGTAAGGCTCATTGCCCGATGAGCGGTGAGGAAACGGGCAACCACTTCTTCATTTTCTTCACGCTCGAGAGAGCAGGTGGCATAGACGAGAACTCCTCCCGGGCACAACATGCCGAAGGCGTGGTGCAGCAGAGCGAGTTGCTCCTCCTGGTAGCGGAGCAGATCCTCTTCTCGTCTGTTCCACCGGATATCCGGGTGACGGCCGGTCACCCCGGTGCCTGAGCATGGCGCATCGACCAGGATGCCGTCAAAGGCTGAGAGGTGGCTCTCTTTCAGGGTTTCAAGCCTTACCGGGTGGATTTTGGCCGAGGCGGTACCGAACAGCCGCACCAGGTTGTCGCCAAGTTTGTCGCGGCGTGACTGCTCTGGCTCGACTGCGTCGATCTGCAGTTGCCAGGCCCCGGCAAACTGGAGAAGGTGGCTGGTCTTGCCGCCGAGTCCGGCGCAGGCATCAAGATAGCGTCCTCCCTGGCGAAAAGGGCCGAGCAGGGGGGTGGTGAGTTGGGCTGCTTCGTCCTGGACCAGGAACAGACCCTCCGGATAACCGGGAAGTTGGGTAATTGACCCTGAAAAGTGCGGGATACATATTGCGTCCGGACTATATGTTCCAGCAAGGGAGGTAATTCCTCTGGCTGCCAGCATCTGCTGGAGCGTATCCTTGCCGTCCACCAGGTTGTTTTGGCGAAGAACCAGGGACGGCAGGCGGTTGTTGCTGGCGCAGATTCGCCGGGTCTCCGCCTCACCGAAACGTTTTCGCCAGCGGTTCACCAGCCACTCCGGGTGATTGAGAATAGTCTGGCCAAAGCGGTCGGTGGCTGCTGCGACAGCCAGATCCTCTTGCCGGCGCAGGGCTTCGCGGAGAATGGCATTGGCGAAACCCTGCAGTCTTTTCGGTTTGCCGGCGGCCTTGCAGCTTTCCACCGTTTCGTTGACCGCTGCCCGGGAGGGGATCCGGTCGAGGTGAAAAAGCTGATAGAGTCCGACCCGCAGGGCCTGGTGGATCAAGGGGTCCAGTTTGTCGAGTCGGGTGGTGGAGACCAACTCAACAATCCGGTCAAGGGACTGCCTGTGGCGGAGCACACCATAGACGATCTCCATGATCAGCCCCCGCTCTCTGGCCGGCAGGGGCCGGCGGGTGGTTTCCCGGTCGAGGAGCATTTTTACCGGCTGCCTGGTCTGTTCGAGTCGGTCGAGGATGGTGATTGCGGTCAACCGGGGGGAGTGGAGGTGTCGTTGTGGCAAGAGCAGTCCGTGGGCTTATAGGGCAAAATTTTGCTGCTAAGGAGAAAAACCTTCTGCCGACCATAGCAATATTTCGCCGGGAGGGGAACGGAATTTCATGAAAGGTGAGGTTTCTGCCCGGATTGACGCCTATCCGGCGGTGGACAAAACCCCGGTCGGTTGGTATGCTGTACTCTGCTTAGGCCCGCTCTTCTGCTCACTACCGTCCCCGGGGACTTGCGATATGAAACATAGATCATGCCTGCTGCTGATCGCCTTCAGTCTGCTGCTGACCGCCAGCTGTTTTGCTTCGACCAGGGAAGAGGTGGTCAGCCGCGGCCATGTTCGTTGTGGGGTTTCCCCCGGATCGCCGGGATTTTCCAGTGTCGACCCGGCGGGGAAATGGACAGGACTGGATGTCGATCTCTGTCGGGCGGTGGCGGTTGCCACTCTCGGCGACGCCGATCGGGTGGAGTACCTTCCCCTGGCCGATAATGAGGCCTTCACTGCCCTGCTTATCGGGGAGGTCGATCTGCTTGCTCGCCAGAGCAGCTGGACCTTCAGCCGTGATGCCGATCTGGCGGTCAATTTTGCCGGGATCAGCTATTACGACGGCCAGGGGTTTCTGGTCAGCAAAAAGCTCAACGTGAAAAACGCTCGAGAGCTGAAAAGGGTTCGGGTATGTAACCCAGTTGCGCTGTTATTTACCGACAATCTTCTCGATTTTTTTGAGAGAACCGGGGTTGAATTCCGGCTGGTACCCTACGACACCCTTGATCTGGCCATCAAAGGCTTTGCCAGTGATGGGTGCGATCTGCTCTCCCTGCCGCAATCGCAGCTGTACGGATTGCGGCACAGGCTGGCCGACCAGGAGAGTGCGCTGATTCTTCCCGAGGTGATCTCCAGGGAACCTCTGGGGCCAGTAGTCCGCCATGGCGATGATGCCTGGCTTGATATCGTCAGCTGGGCACTTTTGGCGATGATTAATGCCGAAGAGCTCGGGGTCACCTCGGGAAATCTCGACGAGATGAGGCGGAGCAACAGTCTGGCGATCAAACAGTTCTTCGGTCTGGTTGAAATCGGCGGAAGAAGTCTCGGGCTGAGCACTGACTGGGCGGTACAGATTATTTCCCAGGTTGGCAATTACGGTGAGGTCTATTTGCGCCACTTTGGCCCGGACAGTCCCCTGAAGATTGACCGCGGTTTGAACAAACTTTGGAACCAGGGTGGCCTCCACTATCCCCCTCCTCTGCGCTGAAGCGGCCTCATTCATGCGATGGAAGGTTGCCAAGAAAATAATCCATCTGCCTGAACCACCATGGCCAGTCATGGTCGACATCAAACCCCCAGAAGTCCACCCAGGCAGGAATGCGTTGCTCCCGAAAGGCCGATTCCAGAAGGCGGCTGTCTTCGAGGGCCTCTGTTTCCCAGGCCCCCTGACCGACACAGACGATAATGGTGCTTTGCCGGTAGCGGTCGAGAAACCAGCTGTCGTTGAGGTGGGGCAGGTAGTGCAGTGGTGAGTTGAAGTAGACTGCCGGAATGTCGGCAGCGCTCAAGCCAAACTCGGTCCGGTCGAGGCGATAGAGGCCGCTTAAAGCAATGGTTCCGGCGAAGAGATCGGGATGTTTGAGAAAGAAGTTGACGGCATGGTAGGCCCCCATGCTGCATCCGTTGGCGATGATCGGCAGGTCCGGCTGCTGGCAGTGGCTGCGGATAAACGGGACGACTTCATCAACAATGTAGCGGTCGTAGGCCTCGTGGCGGTCGTTGCGCTGCCCGGGGCTTACCGCGAAGTTATACCAGGTCTCGGCATCGAGGCTGTCAACGCAGAACAGCTTGACCCGCCCCGAGCTGATATGGTTGCCGACCGCGTCGATCATCCCCATCCCTTCATAGTCGTAGTAGCGGCCCAAGGAACTGGGAAAGACGAGCACCGGGGTACCGTAGTGGCCATATACTTTGAGTGCCATCTCCTTGTTCAGGGTTGGGCTGTACCAGCGGTGCTCTTCGATCTGCATGTCAGGCCTCCTGGGGGTGGGTCCGGTGGATGAACTCGACGGTTTCGCGAAGTTCATCGAGTTCTCTGGTCCGAAAAATATAGCCGATATCGCCGAGGGCGCTGCTGAAGACCCCCGGGACCTGATCGACCTGGCACAGGGAATCGCCACACCGGGCAAGGACCTCCGCATGGCTGTGCAGGTAGGGCAGGCCGGTTTTACGGCTGGCGTAACAGCAGTGGTAGCGGCGCTGGAAATCGACCTGGTTTTTGCCCTGGACCAGAAGTTCCGCCCAGATCCGGTAGATATCGAAATCACAGGCATAGTTGAACATATCGGTGGTAAAGCCGCCCGGTGGCCGCATATTGACCTCGAGCGCCGTATAGCTCTCAGGGCCGGTGCGGAAGAACTCAAAGTGGAAAAAGCGTTCCCGTACCTTGAATGCTTCCAGGCAGGCGAGACCGGCGGCCTCGAGAGCCGCGGGGATTTCCCGGAGACTGTGGTAGGAGATATGCCGGGACTCATTGACCGTTTCCATGATACCCTGACTGTAGACATGGGCGGTGGTGAAGATCGGCTTGCCCTGTCGGTCACAGATTCCGTCGAAGGAGTGGATGGTTCCTTCGACAAAGGCCTCGATAATGTAGTCGTCTGCCGGTTTCACCGTGAAAAAACCTGTCAGGTCGGCGGATGAATCAAGGCGGAAGGTGTCCAGAGCGCCAACCCCGGCGTCGGGTTTGGCGACTACCGGGAAACCGGTTTCGGCGATAAGCGCCTCGGCTTCAGCCAGGCTGCCCGCCACCCGCCCGGCGGCAACCGGAACGCCGGCCTCGAGAAATTTTTCCTTCATTACGGACTTGCGACGGATCGTGGCGATGTCTGCACCCCTGATCCCCACCACGTTAAAATCATCGCGGAGCCGGGCCTCGGTTTCCAGCCAGTATTCGTTTAGGCTGTCGATCCGGTCGATTTTCCCGTAGCGGTGGGTGAAATATCCGCAGGCGCGGAGCAGTGCGCCGTAGTCGTCCATCCGCTCGACCCGGTAGTATTCGCTGAGTGCCTCTTTTACCTCGACGGGGAGCGCGTCGTAGTCGGCATCGCCGATCCCCAGGGCACGAGCGCCGGCCTGCTTCAGTTCCTTGCAGAAGCGGTGGAAGTGGTAGGGGAAGTGGGGGGAGAGAAAAATACAGTTCATCAGCTGTCCACCAGGTATCTGAAAATGAAATCGGTCGGTGCAGGCTTTTGCTTGAAGTGGATTCCTCCGGTTCAGCGCATCACCTTATCATACCATGGCCGGCTCCCTTCGCCAAAGGAGGATTCGTGGTCGCAAGCAGGCTGACACCGGTACGCCAGAGGCGACGATCCCCCCTCCCACTACAGAGGGGATGACTCCCTTCACGAAATGCCTGCTTTTTTTAAAAAGCAGTGCATTTCGTGGGTGCTCAAGGCCGGCGGGACCCGGGAAAATGGCCTGGCCTACAGTTCGACCAGTCGGTCAAAAAGACCACGGTCAGCCTCGATCCGGGCACGGTTGCCGATTATTTTGCGGACACTGCCGTCGAGCATTTCGGCAAAAGCCGGGGCAAAGCGCCGCAGGTCGGCCGGGGTGGTGGCGGTAATTTCCGCCAGCCGCTGCTTTTTGTAGGCGGCATCAATGCCGTTGAGGTAGTCGTTGCGCGCAGTTGCCCCCATGGCGGCGGCACTCTGCAGCGGGTCAAAACCGCCATAGGTGCCGATAATCAACTGCTCCATCACTTTGGTCGGCAGATCGAGTCCGGCAACAATCTCAGGCACTCGGGCATAGGCTTCGTAGGTCTTTTTCACCTGCGGGTCACGATAGCTGACAAAGGCGAGGTTACCGGTGAGTTGCCCGAACTGGATGAAGCAGCCGTAGGCGCCGCCGACCTGGCGAACGGTGTTCCACAGGTAATCCCGGGAGAGATAGGTCTTCAGTACTTCGAAATGGCCGTTGTAGCCCTGGGCGTTTTTCAGCAAATTGCCGCCCTGCACGGCGAAGACGATCTCCGCTGCAGTGATAAAGGCCTCGTGGCTGGGAAAATCGACCCCGGGCAACTCATGGGGGAGGTGGGTTTCGGTTGCCAGAGAGTCGGGGATACAGCCGCCGAGCTTTTCCAGCCGGGCCAATTCCTGCCCTTCGGCGGTAACCGCGAGGATCAGGTTATTCCGGTTGAAAACCAGTTTGGCAATTGCCTCGAGGTTGCCAAGGAACTGCTCTTCACCGGCGGGGTAATTTCGGGCCAGCTCCTTGATCGCCAGGTAGGAACTCACCCCATTGAACATTTCATTGTAGCGGCCGGCGGTACTCAGGTGGGCACAGGCCCGGGTTGCCGGCAGGGTATACCCCTCACTCTGCACCGAGTGTTCGGCCCAGGCATATTCCCGGCTGACAATCTCTCTGATTCTCGCCCGATCGGCAAAGGAGACCGAAGTGAAAATCTCTGTCAACAGCGCCAGCGACTGTTCCAGGTAATCCGGCAGACATTTGAGCTGGAGCCAGAGGACCGGGACGGTCTGTTCCGGTTTTAGCCGATGAGTGTACGTCGTCAGGGCATGACTGAATCCTCCAGTACAGGTGGCAATTTCCTTGGCAAACTGGACATAACCAAGCCGCTTGGTGCCTATTTCGGTGACGATGGTGCCAAACAGGTCGAGCCAGGGAAGGAGCTGCGGCGGCATGGCATTCAGGGTAAAACCGACATCGAGGTAGGTGATCCGGTTGGTGGCCAGTTCGCTGACCAGCACCTCCTGGCCAAACATCGTCGACGGGGTAACGCTGTGCAGCTCAATCTGTGACGACAGATCGGCCAGTTCCAGTTGGGGCAGCAGAGCAAGGGTGTCGGCGCTGTTCGGGCGCTGCTGTTCCGCCTGCAGTTCTTCGGTGCGGGCGATAAGCGCTGAGCGCTGCTCAGAGGAAA
>JAZBOD010000040.1:0-3017 GCA_036350955.1 Desulforhopalus sp.
CTGTTTTCTCGACGGGATCTCGGTGGTGGTGCTGACCACCTCGGTGATCATGCCGATGATCGAGCAGGCAGGGGTTGACCCGCTGTGGTTCGGCATCTTTGTGGTGATCGTGGTGGAAATGGCGCAGATTACCCCACCTGTCGGTTTCAATCTCTTCGTGATTCAGGGGTTGACCGGTATCGATATCCTCCGGGTGGCCATTGCCGCACTGCCGTTTTTCCTCCTTCTCCTCCTCGGTCTGGCGCTCATCGTGGTCTTCCCGGAGATCGTCACCGTTCTGCCCAATATGATGGGCGGGTGAAAATGGTGAACAGAGCTAACAGCAGGGTACCCTCCACCCGGCAAACTCTGCCAGAGACGGACGCCGAAGATGGGCAAACAACGAGAGAATAAGGGCAAGTTTGTTACAGCCAGGGAAGCAATCGCGACCATAAAAAACGGCAGCCGGGTGTTTATCGGTTCCGGTTGCGGTGAGCCCCGGCACCTTATCCACACTCTGGTCAACTGCAACAAAGTGCAGGACGTGATGATCTTTCAGATGCTCGCCCATACCCTGGCCGACTATCTGAGTGATCGACTGTTTCTTGAACGATTTTCGGTCAAACTCTTTTTTGTGCCGGTTGCCATGCAGACCGCGGCATTTGAAGGCAAGGTCGACTACATCCCCACCTACCTGTCCCAACTTCCCCAGCTGTTTCGCACCAAGCAGATCGTCATCGATACCGTCCTGGTGCAGATCAGTCCGCCGGATGCCTTCGGCATTGCCAGCCTCGGCGTCTCCGTTGATGTCACCCTGGAGGCGGTCAAGAGTGCCAAAACCGTGATTGCCCAGGTCAATCCACGGATGCCGCGAACCCACGGCGACGGGTTTATCCATGTAAGCGATATTGATTATCTGGTCCCTTTTGCCGAGGAGCTCATTGCCATTGAAGAGGAGCCAGTCGATGAGCAGATCGCCAGCCGGATTGCCCAGTATGTCCTGGAACTGGTGGATGACGGCTCTACCCTGCAGGTTGGATACGGCCATATGCCCTATGCCCTGCTCCGCTATTTTGACCAGAAAAATGACCTCGGTATCCATACCCATATGATCTCCGATGCCTTCATTCCTCTGGTCAAAGAGGGGGTGATTACCAACAAGTTTAAGAATTTCATGACCGATCGGGCGGTGGCCACCTTCTGCATGGGGTCGCGGGTTGCCTATGATTATATCGACAACAATATTCAGTTCTACTTCGGCACCGCCGACTGGGTAAACACCCCTGGAATTATCGGGAAAAATGACAATTTTATCTCGATAAGTTCAGCCCTTGAGGTCGATTTGACCGGTCAGGTATGCTCTGATTCGGTTGGCCGGCAATTTTTCAGCGGGACAGGAGATCAGGCAAATTTTATCCGGGGTGCAACCCTGTCAAAGGGCGGCTTTTCGATAATTGCTCTCCCGGCAACGGCCAAAAATGGTACGGTTTCCCGGATTGTCGCCAACCTGAGTGCCGGCGCCGGGGTAGCGACGCTTCGCGCCGATGTCAACTTTGTGGTCACCGAGTTCGGCATCGCCCAGCTCAAAGGGAAAAGCATCAGCCAGAGGGTTATCGAGTTGTGCCAGATAGCCCACCCGGATTTTCGGGGAAGCCTGATCGAGGAGGCCAAGAAAAACCACTACATCTTCCCCGACCAGCTGCCGCCTAGGGCTGAAGACCTGATCTTTATCGAGGGGTATAAATCCCGGATCAAGCTGAAAGGCGGGAAAACCATGTCGGTTCGGCCTTTGCTCCCTTCCGATGAAATCGCCTACCGGAATTTTTTCTACTCTCTGCAGGAAGAGACGGTTGTCCGGCGATTTTTTCATGCGGTGACCATTTTCTCGAGGAAAATGGCCCAGGAACACTGGTCGAATATGGACTACCGCCAGAATATTTCCCTTATTGGCCTGGTCCAGAATCGGGGTAACAAAGAGATTGTCGCCATCGGCACCTATGCAAAAATGGATGAGAGCTGGGCTGAAGTGGCTTTTGTGGTTCGAGAAGATTTTCAGAACCAGGGAGTTGGCAACTATATTTTCAAGGAACTGGAGAAGGTCGCCAGGACCAATGGCTTCAAGGGCTTTTTTGCTGCAACCCTTCCAGAAAATGGCTCGATGATCAGTCTCTGCAAAAAAAGCTATCCTGAGGTGAAAATCGAGGAGAAGGAAGAAGAAGTGGAAATCTGGATGTCTTTTGCCAGCGAATAAGCAGCCACTGGTCTGCCGGCCAATCACCCGCTATGTCGCCCTGCTGGTGAGGATCTCCATGGCTCAGAGCGGTTCATCGGGTACCGCCGTTTTGCGGCTCTCTTCCTTCATCAGTTTGTAGTTGATGCTGTCGACCAGGGCCTGCCAGCTCGCCTCGATAATATTCACCGAAACCCCCACCGTTCCCCAGCTGCAGAATCGGTCCCGTGACTCAACGAGAACCCTGACCCGGGCCTGGGTACCGTGTTCGCCGGAGAGCACCCGGACCTTGTAATCGGTAAGTTCCATCTCCTCGAGGCAGGGATAAAACCGGGTCAGCGCTTTACGGATAGCGGTATCCAGAGCGTTGACCGGGCCATCGCCCATCGCCGCGGTATGGACCTCGCTGCCGCCGATAAACAGGCGGATAGTCGCCTCGGTAAGCGGTGGCTTGTCCATCCGGTACTTATGGTTCATTACCCGAAAACTTTCAAATTTAAAGTAGTTGCGCTGCAGGCCGAGGGCCCGGCGCATCAACAGTTCAAAACTGGCTTCGGCCCCCTCGTACTGATAGCCAAGATTCTCGAGCTCTTTCAGCTCGCTGATTAAACTGGCCAGGACCGGGTCGTCCGGGGCGAGCTGCAGATTCCACTGTCTGGCCTTGTGGAGGATATTTGCCCGGCCTGACTGATCGGAAATCAGCACCCGGCGGATATTGCCGACCAGATCCGGGGCGATGTGTTCGTAGGTCAGCGGGTTCTGCTGCACCGCACTGACATGGATGCCGCCCTTGTGGGCAAAGGCCGAC
>JAZBOD010000041.1:0-2635 GCA_036350955.1 Desulforhopalus sp.
GACCGCACTGAATCCGAGGAGGGTGGCAACGGATGGGCTGATATAGCTGAATCGCTGCATCTGCGGCTCGATCGTCCAGATGACATCGCTTGCGCTTTCGGCAATCAGCCGGAAGCGCTCCTCGCTCTCGCGCAGGGCTGCGGCCATGCGCCGTAATTCAACAATGTCATCCTGCAGCCGCTGGTTCAAATCCTCCATGGTTTGGCGAGATGCCGCCAGTTCGGCGACCATCGCGTTGAAGGCGATGGAAAATTCACCGAGAAAGTCGACCCGCTGGGAAAAATCTCCGGCAGCAACCCGGGTTGCCTGCCAGGTCAGATGTTTGAGTGCGGCCTGATGGGATTTCAGGCTCCCCGCCAGCGGTCCTGCCACCCCCAGCAGTGGGGCGTTGAGATCGCCATTGGCCAGGGCTAGAGTAAACTCCTGGATTTTTGTCAGAGCAGCCGTCAGTCGGGTCAGTTCGGGAGCGTAATCGCCCTCAGCGGGGATTGCCTGCGGTATCTTGCCCCGGGCGAGCAGGTCAAGGATTTCGACGGTCTTTTCGTCTCGGCTCATCAACTTTCCGGGGTGTCTTCGGTTATCTTCTGGGCAGTGAAACGGCAGGTGCGATCACCGGTGCACCAGCAGTCGACCTCTTTCACTTTGAAGGCACAACCGGAAAAGCTTTCAAGAATTGCAGCAATAAAACCCTCGTCGTAGGTACACAACTGCTCCCCGCTTTCCGGCAATCCAGAACAGTCGAGATCCTCGCTGACGGTCAGCACCAGTCGTCCCTGCTCCAGATCGGCCTCCTCGATACGCAGAATGCCGATTCCCATCTCCTTGACCAGTGCCTGCAGTTTGGCCACCATGACATTGAGGTCACTTTGTGGCCCGATCAATTGCCGGTAGAATTCCTGTCCAGCCAGATAGCCGGAATCGTAGAAAATCTGGTCGGTTGCAGCAGCACCGTAGCGCTGTTCAAGAACATCCCGGAAACAGAACTGCATCAGCCGGTAGACCTCCAGCCTAGTGGTGTTGCCAAGATTTGGCCGACCCAGTTGCAGGTCCCCCAGCAGCTCCCAGTGAAACTGGTATTTGCGCTCGTTTATCTTTTCGCTCATTTGTCTCCTCTTTTGCCGGTTGAAGGTAACGCAGCATTTTAGCGGAATCTTCAGGGCAGCTTCTTCTTATGACACCGTTGACGACCTTTATCGTATGCTTTCTCAGATGATCTTACAAGAATTTCATTGTTACCCATCGACTAACAAAAAAGACATAGGAATAGTGAGCCCTTCAAGCTACAATAACCTCTGAAAGTGGGTAATTTCCGGTAATAGCCTCTCGCTACTCTCTGCCGCGAAAAGCAGCTGTGCCGGTCGCTCAGCCCCGTGCATTGCAAGGAGAAAGGTGAGTACAACCACCCCGGACAGCGAACAGACAATCTCCACCGAAAAAATTGGCAAGCGGCTCAGCCTTTTTTTCCCTGATACCGGCTACACCCCGGAATCGGTGGCTGAAGGTGTCGAGGTTGGTGATATTCTCCACCGCCCCCAGGATATTCTCCTCTTTCTCCAGACCGCTCTGCTCGACGAAAAGCTGATCGAACTCGAATTCGATAACTATTCGAGGGTCTTCTTCACCAGAATCCATGATGATCCACCTCCCCCGGAAACCGTGGAGAATGAAGATGGCTCTGAAGAAGTTGTCGAAGCTGATTACCGCCTGGGTGACTACCTGAAAAAGATGACCTACCTGGTCACCCTGCCGGTCGAGCCAGGTATCGGCAACCTGCATATCTGCTGGAGCAAAAGGGTGCTGATACGGTTTTTCACCAGCAGCTACGCGGTGGAGGTGGGGGTTTTTTTTGAAGAAAAGATTGTTGTCGGTGAGCTCCCCGTGCTGCGTTTCTCTTTTCCGGGGATACTGCGGATTGTCCGGGGCGCACGGGAATACCGTGCCAAGGTTCCGGCCGATATAAGGCTTACCGTAAAGGTGAAGGGAAAGCGTAAACGCCCCGATATGCTTGCTGAAGTGTCCGATATCAGTGCCCGGGGCCTCTCCTTTGCTTTGGAAAAAGAGCAGCAGGAACTGCTACAGATCGATGAAAAGCGGACCCTGACAATCTTACTGGATGGCGATGCGATGGTCAGAGTGGCGGCCACGGTCAGGCATGTCTCGAAAACCCGCAGAGGCAAGGGAATAGAGTATATCTGCGGCCTCCAGTTTGATCTGGAAACCAGAACCATGGCCGCCCAGATTGAATCGCTGGTCGCCACCGTTCAGCGGGCGCATCTTAAAGAACTCGCCGAACTCTCCGATAAAAGCGGCCTTGCGCCGTTTACCTAACGCGGGCTAACGTCCGTAACTCAGGGGCCGTACACTCAGGCTTCGCTGATCGCCTTGCGCGCCAGACTGATTTTCTCAAGGAGTTCGTCGTTGTCTACCGGTTTGAGGCAGTAGTCGAAGGCGCCGAGCTTCATCCCGGTAATGCCGGTGTTCGGAGAGGCATGGCCGGTGAGGATAATCACTTCAAGGTGCGGGTAGAGTTTTTTCATCTCCGCCATACACTCCAGCCCATCGAGGCCAGGCATGCTAACGTCCATCACCACCACGTCAAATTTTTCGCTGTCAAGGAGATCAAGCGCCTCCATGC
>JAZBOD010000042.1:0-3197 GCA_036350955.1 Desulforhopalus sp.
CAGACCCAAGGCGACTACGTTGGCCGCGAGAGCGGCGGCGGTGAACTCAAGGTCGACGGCCGGTTAGCCTTGGACCTGGAGGCCCTCGGAGCCTATCTCAAAGAGTTGCTGGACAGAGAACTGGTGCTTGAGGGCAAGGAGGAACAGCCCTTTACCCTGCAGACCTCCTGGACTGGTGCGGCGGACGAGAAGCTGATGGCCGGAACAGAAATGCGCGCCGGGCTCTCCGCCGAACGGATTGAGGTGTTCGGTCTGCAGATGCAGTCGCTGATCGTTCCTCTGCAGGTCAGTGCAGGGGTGGCCCGGGTTGATCTGAGTGCTCAAGTCAACCAGGGCCAGCTGACTCTCAGGCCAGTCATCGACTACCTGGAGAGTGAGCCGAAACTGGTGCTGGAAGATCCGGGCAATATTCTCGTCGATGTCCAGTTGACCCGAGCTCTGGCCGAGGAGCTGCTCGCCCGGATTCACCCCCTCTTCAAAGGGGCTTCGGAGATCAACGGCACCCTCGACCTGGGTATGGAAGCGTTTAGCTGGCCCCTGGATGCCGCCCTGCGCGATCAGCAGGCCGCATTTCGCGGGGTGATGCAGTTTAGCGATCTCAAGCTCAGCTCTGCCGGGATACTGGGGACCATCCTTGATCTGGCCAAGGTCAGCGACCGGGAGATGGAGATAGGTGACCGAGAGATCCAGTTCGAATGTGCCGAGGGCCGGATCACCGCTTCGCCGATCCGGATTACCGTCGATGGTCAAGAAATTGAGCTGTCCGGCACTATTGGCCTCGACCAGACTCTCGATTACGCCGCTCTGATCCCGGTGACCGAGAAGCTAGTTGGCGCTGATGCCTTCCGCTACCTTGAAGGGACCACTATCAGGTTGCCCATTCGGGGGACGCTGGCCAAGCCGGATTTGGGTACCGAGGTGTTCTCCTCAGCGGTGCGTGATCTCACCCGGCAGGCTTTGCAGAATGCGGCGACCAAAGCGATTGAGCAAAAGGCGGGCAAGCTTCTCGAGAGCCTGTTTAAATGATGCCAGCTTCTCTTGGCTCACCTGCCGGCATTCGGGAGTACCGTGTGGGCAGGTCAGGGGGAAAGAGAGGCTTTTTCGGCAACTGGTGCACTACGGGACAAGAATCGAACTGCCCTGGGTTTTCCGCCCTTCCAGGTCGCGATGGGCCTGGGCCGCATCCTTTAAGGCATACTCCCGCATGATCCGCACCTGTACCGCCCCGGAGGAGACCATGGCAAACAGATCCAGGGCATGGGTAAGCAGGTCCTCACGCTTGGCGGTGTAGTGCATCAGGCTCGGCCTGGTGAGAAAGAGCGAGCCCTTTTGGGCCAGGAGGTCGGTGGTGATCGGGCCAACCGGGCCGGAGGACTGGCCAAAGGAGACCAGCATGCCCATCGGCCGGAGACAATCAAGTGAATGGAGAAAAGTTGACTGCCCCACCGAATCGTAGACCACATCCACTCCCCGCCCTCCGGTGATCTCCCGCACCCGTTCGGCAAAATCTTCCTCCTGGTAGCGGATGGTGTGGGTGCAGCCGTTCTCTTTGGCAAGCTGCGCCTTTTCGCTGCTGCCCACCGTGCCGATCACCGTTGCGCCAATCGCCCGTGCCCACTGGCAGACGAGCAGACCGACCCCGCCGGCTGCGGCGTGGATGAGAATGGTCGAGTCAGGGGTTACGGCATAACAGCCTTTGAGCAGATAGCGCGCCGTCATCCCTTGGAGCATCAGAGCCGCAGCCTGCCGGGTGGTGATGGCCTCGGGCAACTTGACCAGCCGGTGGGCCGGCATGCAGCGCTCCTCGGCGTAGGCCCCAGGGGGGACGCCGGCGTAGGCAACCCGGTCGCCCGGGGTAAAGTCGCTTACCCCTTCACCGACCATCTCCACCGTTCCCGCCCCCTCAAGGCCGGGTACTGCAGGCAGGCCTGGCAACGGATAGAGGCCGCTACGCTGGTAGACATCGATATAATTCAGGCCAATCGCCTCATGGCGCAGGCGAACCTCGCCCGGGCCGGGGAGGCCTGGGTCATAGGTCTCCCAGGTGAGCACTTCCGGGCCACCGGTGGTGTACAGCTTAACTGCATGGGTCATGGTGCTACCTCTTTAATACCAGCCGGTCAAGTCCAGTGAAATTATTGACATAGTCGTAGATGTCAATCTGTGTCGGGTAGGCCGGGCCTTTAAAGGTGGTCCAGAGTTCTCCTGTTGTCTGGTCGATCAGGCGCATTTGTCTGTTGGAGAAGATCTTGCCGACAAAGCTTCTTCCGTAGCGCTGGGTTGCCGTGGTGGTTATCCGAATTTCCGAGCCATTTTGATAGACCACAGCTGTCACTGGTTCCCGGGTGCCGTTGACCAGGTCTAAATACCCAGCCCAGTTATCTCCGGCAAGATCGACACCAACCGGCCTAACCGTTGGCGGTGGTGGTTCAGGTTCTGGTTCCGGATCCGATCCAGAACTGCCTCCCCCCCCACTCAGGGCCAGAGCTAATGCTGCTGCCGCGGCTACTCCGCCGCCGACATAGAGCAAGGTCCTTTTGTTAGCATTACCAGATTTCTTGCTATCAGGCTCATCTGCAGTGAAAGCGGGCTCCTGGAGATATTCGGTTGCCGTGCTGTTCTCGGGCAAGGCTTTCTTTGCCGTATCCTGGTCCTGCACTGCTGATTCCTGGCCGGTTACCGCGGGCACCGCTATCATCTTTGCCGTCCCGGAGGAGAGGATTTCCGCCTCACCTTGAGCCTTGGCGACAGGGGCGAGGCCAAGGGCACAGGCCAGAACTGCAACAGTGCAAAGATAAGCGAAATGATAGGGTAATTTTTTAATGACGTCCTGCATGGCTCCTCACTCCTTATAACAACTCATGTCATCCGTAATGCTTCGATCGGATCCATCCGTGCGGCCTCAATTGCCGGATAAAGGCCGGAGAGGACCCCGGTAACTATTGCCAGAAAAAACGGGATGCCCATAGCTGCTGCGGTAACGCTGATTGGCCAGCCGCTGACTTCCTGAAAGATCAGGATAATTGCCACACCACAGCCTATACCAGCGATTCCGCCAAGGCCGGTCAATAATACCGCTTCAATCAGAAATTGGTACAAGATATTTTTTTTTGTTGCGCCAACGGCGCGGCGCAGGCCGATCTCATGCCTGCGTTCAGAAACGGTGGCCAGCATGATGTTCATGATACCGATGCCCC
>JAZBOD010000043.1:0-6198 GCA_036350955.1 Desulforhopalus sp.
CGGCTGCTATCTCTCTCTATCTCTCGCACATAGGCATAGGTGAGGATCTGCGGTTTTTCTGCGGCAATGATCACTATATCACCTTGTTCCGTAGTCTTTTTAAAAGGGAGTACCTGCCGCAGTTCTTCTACCAGCTGGTGCATGAGTTGTTTTCCTTGGTAAGCTTGGTCATCGATTCAACCACCACAGCCTCACTGCTGAAATAGCTGCGGGTGACCCCGGCACGGTACATCCTGGCCCCCTTGAGCAGGGGCTTGATTATCTCCCTGATCACCACGCGGAACTTCGCGGCGGTGTTGCGGTCTTCGAGTGCTACCACCGTTCCCATCAGATCGAGAACCCGTTCAGCTACTTCGAGGACGGCGAGATTGTCGATGAACAATACCGAGTTGTTGGCCATCCGTAACCCTGGGTCGAGTTCATCGACGAGTTCATTATCGAGCAGGGTAGAGCCCTGCAACCGGGTATCAACCACTTTTTTCAGCAGCACCGAACTGTTGCCGAAAAAAAACAGATCATCCCAGAAACCATAGAGCGGCCGCAGGCCATCCTCTGGAGAGAGACTCCAGTACATGAACTCCACAGGCCCATGGGTTGCACCGGTCAATTGCACGTCATAGGCAATCCCCAACTCCTCAAGAATCTGCCGTATCGCCAGGGGATCATCGGCACGCAGGAAAATCAGGCCTCTGGGGAAGGAGAAAAAGCTGCCGCCAGCCCCCTTTTCCACCACCAGGCTAATCTCCTGACCGAGCAGCGGCAGGATCTCTTCGATATCTTTTCCGGTAATGCTCTTCACCTGCCGGTTGAACCGGGCATACTCCCCTTTCATTTCGGGATCATCGGCCAGAATCGGCAGATAGTTCCGAAAAGCGAGGACATTTGACCAGTAATAGAGCATCGGCTGCGCACTGCTCAGGCCGTACATGGTGTTGCCGGTGGGCAGAATATCAAGATGCAGGCCGGCAAGTTCGGTAACCTCTTCCCGGTCGTAACGGACCACGATCCGGTCGAAAATTTTTTCCGGGGAGCGCCAAGCGCCGTAGGCTAATGCGGTAAAGCCGGCAGTGTTATCCAACTCCTTCCTGACTAGCTGCTGGTAGGAAGAGGCGTGGCTGGTAAAAAGGGTTCCGATCAATGTCCGCAGCGAATCCAGCGGAGAGTAGAGGAAGTGGTCGGGATTGCGGAATTCGCCTTTTAATTCTGCATAGTCGCGGCTGTTGCTGAGTGCCGGCAACTCCCCGTCAAAAACGTCAATACAGCGGCGAAGCTGCCGTTCATTAAGGGCGATCAGGAAAAAACCGTCGATCACCACAAAAGAGAGTCTCTGCTCTCCTCGGCTGACTCGCTGAATCCGGTGGTTACCGTATTGGCTGCTGGTGAGGTGCAGTTCCTCGGTGTATTGAATGTATCCTTCGCCAAGCAGCTGGAGCAGTGCCGCCGAATGTTCCGGTTGACAGACCAGAACGATGTTCTCCTCGAAAAAACCCTCGTTTTCAACCAGACTGTAATCAGCCAAAGGAGGAAGCAGGGCTACGGCAAAACGCTTGCCGAGAAGGGTACCGGCGACCCTGTCGCTGGTGAGAACCTTGGCCTTTTCCGGCAATTTTTGCAAAAAGGCAGCGAGTTGCCGGTCAAGGTCTATCTTTTCCCCGGTAGCGATAAAGTCAATTTCGGTCAGGCGTTGACCGAGTGGCGAATCGATGAATTGGTTCAGGGCAGCAATGCCATCGCGCTGTTCGAAGTAGAGCACGGCAGATTCAGGGATGAAGCGGGCCGGTTCGTCATAACCCTCAACCTCTATGCGCAGGACAAGCAGATAAACGACAACCAGCATGGAAAGGGCACCGGCGAGAAAGAGATTACGCTTCATGGTTGGTGCCTTTGCCTGAAAAAAGAAGAGAGAGGGCCATCAACTGCTCCCCGGAGTATGACTCAGCGAGGTGTCGGCTCGAGAGTACTGGATAGCTTCGGCAAGATGGCTGATGCGGATTTTTTGCTCCTGAGCCATATCAGCCAGTGTCCTGGCCACCTTGAGTATCCGGTGGTAGGCTCTGGCAGACAATCCGAGTGAGCTGACACTTCTTTCAAGGAGTCGGTTGCCGTCAGAATCAAGGCGGCAATATTTCTCTACCAGCCGGTTGTTCATCTGGGCATTGCAGTATATCCCCTTTTCCCCGGCGAAACGGGCGCTCTGCAGAGCCCGGCTGCGGTCGACCCGTGCCCGGATTGTCGCCGAGTCCTCCATCGCCCTGCCGTGGCGGAGTTCCTGGTAATCCAGCGCAGGAAGCTCAATATGCAGATCTATCCGGTCCAGGAGCGGGCCAGAAATCTTTCCGGTGTAACGCTGAATCACTCCGGGTAAACAGTTACACCGTCCCCTTCGGTCGCCATAAAAGCCGCATGGACAGGGATTCATCGCCGCGACCAGGGTAAATCGGGCAGGAAAGGCCAGGGTCATGTTCGCCCGGGCAATAGTCACAACGCCGTCTTCAAGCGGCTGGCGAAGCACTTCGAGAACATGGCGTTTGAATTCCGGAAACTCGTCGAGAAAAAGGACCCCATTGTGGGCCAGGGAGACTTCACCGGGTTGGGGGATTGCTCCGCCACCTATCAGTCCAGCATCGGAGATAGTGTGATGGGGGTTACGAAAGGGTCGAGTCGTATAGAGTACTGTTTCCTCCCCGGTTTTTCCAGCAACACTGTAAATTTTCGTGGTTTCAAGCACTTCTGCCATGCTCATCACCGGGAGAATAGTCGACAGGCGCCTGGCGAGCATGGTTTTGCCGGCGCCGGGCGGTCCCTTGAGGAGGATGTTGTGGCCACCCGCGGCGGCGGTCTCCATTGCCCGCCGGGCATGGTGCTGCCCCTTGATGTCGGCAAAATCATCGGCTGTCGGGCTGGTGAAATCGACTTCTTCCGGGTGACATCTGCCCAGCGCCGCGATTTCTGTAACCCCGGCGAGGAATTCAACCGCCTGGGACAGAGAACTGACCGGAATGATATCTATTCCAGCCGGGGCAAGCATCGACTCCCGCTGGTTCTCCTCCGGAATAATCACTCCGTCGAGTCCCTGTTCTGTGGCGGCGAGAATCATCGGCAGAATGCCCTTGATCCGGTGGACGCCACCATCCAGCGAGAGTTCGCCGATAATCCCGAAGTGTCCGGGCAGGGACGGTGACAGGGTGCCGGTGGCCTGGAGAATACCGATGGCGATGGGCAGATCAAAACCAGCACCCTCTTTTTTGACGTCAGCGGGGGCAAGGTTGACGGTGATCCTCCTTGCCGGAAAATCATAGCCGCAGTTTTTGATTGCCGCCTTGACCCGATCCTTGCTCTCCCGGACGGTACTGTCCGGAAGACCGACCGTGGCAAAGGCAGGCAGACCCTGGCTGACATCTACCTCGACCTGGATCAGCCAGCCATTAATGCCCAAGACGGCGCAACTGGTTATTTTGGCAAGCATCGCTTCACATCCGAAGGGGGTAAGGGTTGTTACCGGACGCTGCGGTTGGGAGCGTAAAAATGCTCCATTTGCTCGGAAAATGCACCATTTTTCTGGCCGTAGATGTGGAATGGCGCGAGGATCTCAACCCCGGGACCGCCGTTTTTGACGCACTCGAGCAACAGCAGGCGGGCGTTTTGCCGATCGTCCGGGTAACTGTAGATATACTGGACCCTTTTTGCCTGCAACCGGTCCCTGCTGGCAAGAACCAGCAATTCTACGCTACGTTCTGCCGGGTAGATCAGGTAGACCCTGCCCCGATTTTTCACGGCAAAAGAGGCCGCCGCGAGAAAGTCTTCAAGCCTGCCGAGCACTTCATGCCTGGCCAGATCTGCCTCGGTCCTGCTGCAGCCCCGGCCGACTTTGAGCGGATAATAAGGCGGATTACAGACCACTCCGTCAAAGGATTCCGGCTGCACCAGGGTGGCGATTTTCTGTACCTCGCCGTGGATCACTGAACAGGTTTTATGCGTCGCGATCTGTTCAAGGTTCTCTTTGGCCAACTGTGCCAATCCCTGCTGTGCTTCAATGGCGACGACGTTGGCCAGTTGATGAGCGTGTCGGTAAAAGAGGATCAGCGGGATTATTCCACAGCCTGTTCCAAGATCGAGAATCGTCGGAGACCTCTGGGGATCGACAAAATGAGCCAGGAGGACTGCATCGACTGAAAAGCGATAGCCCCGCCGGTGCTGGCGACAGAGTAGGTCGCCGGAAAACAGCCGGTCCAGGCTTACCTCCGGGGGCGTTTCTCGGTCTGGACAATTGCTCATCTCTACCTCTTCATCATCCAGGGCAAAAGCCCCGGGCGGTCTGGCCTGGCCGTAATGTTCGGTGGTACGAGACGCTGCACTGGGAAATCCACTTTACCGGATGGCTTACCAAGACCAGCCCATCTCTTGCGAGAGAGTAGCTAAAATTTCGATATTTTTCACTCCAAACTGGAGTATTGCCGGCTTTTCCAGACCCATATCAGGGGCGGCACTCCTGGAAAAAACTGGTGCTTAATCGACCAAAAAAAGGTACTTTGCCCGATGCTTATCGGTCTGCCGCCGCCAGGGGCGCAGCCCATCTTGTCATCTGAAGGAGATCGGGATGTACGATATTTTTATTAAAACCCATTTTGCCGGTGCTCACCATCTTCGTGACTACCCCGGCGACTGCGAGAAACATCACGGCCACAATTGGAAGGTAAAGGTTACCGTTCGGGCGGCAGAACTCGATTCCTGCGGGATGGGAATCGATTTCAAAGTGTTGAAAAAGATTGTCAAGGAGGTGATTGACCAGCTCGACCACCACGACCTCAACACTTTGCCCTGGTTTCAGGAGAAAAACCCCTCCTCCGAGCATATAGCCGAATTCATCTACCGGGAGGTAGAGTTACGTCTGGATGCTCACCGCTGTTCTCTGCACAGCGTCAGGGTAATGGAGACCGATACCCAGGGCCTGGTCTATCGTGGCCGAAAAAGCGCTACCGAGGGAGGCAGTTGATGATCGATTTTTCAGAAGTACGGCTGGGGATTATCGGCCTTGGCTATGTCGGCCTGCCCCTTGCAGTCGAGTTTGGTAAGATCTTCCCGACACTTGGCTTTGATCTTAATCCCCGGCGGATCGAGGAGCTGAGCGCTGGTGACGACCAGACCCTTGAAGTCTCTGCGGCAGAACTTGCCGAGGCCGGCCAGCTCAGCTTCAGCGCCGAGCCAGAGGCACTTGCCGCCTGCAACGTCTTCATCGTTGCGGTGCCAACCCCGATCGATGCCGCAAAGCGGCCGGATTTTGGACCATTGGTCGGGGCCTCACGTACTGTTGCCACGGCACTTCGCCCTGGGGCAGTGGTAGTCTACGAGTCAACCGTTTACCCAGGTGCCACCGAAGAGGTCTGCGTACCGATTCTTGAGCAGCTCTCCGGGCTTTGCTTTAATCAGGATTTTTTTTGTGGCTACAGTCCGGAGCGGATCAACCCCGGAGATAAGGAGCACCGCCTGCCGAGCATCGTCAAAATTACCTCCGGATCGACCCCCGAAACCGCCCGTTTCGTCGATGATCTCTACCGACGGATCATCACCGCCGGGACTTTTCCGGCGAGTTCGATCAAGGTCGCCGAGGCGGCGAAGGTTATCGAAAATACCCAGCGCGATGTCAATATCGCCCTGATCAACGAACTCGCCCTGATTTTTGAAAGGTTGGCGATCAACACCGGTGAAGTCCTCGCCGCCGCCGGAACAAAATGGAATTTCCTCCCCTTTCGACCGGGCCTGGTCGGAGGACACTGCATCGGGGTTGACCCATACTACCTGACCCACAAGGCTCAGGAGGTCGGCTATCACCCGAGTATGATCCTCGCCGGTCGCCGGCTCAACGACCACATGGGCACCTATATCGCCGAAACGGTCATTAAAAAAATGCTGCAAAAAGGTATCGATGTGGCCCGGTCGCGGGTTCTGGTTATGGGCCTTACCTTTAAGGAGAACTGTCCCGATCTGCGTAACACCCGGGTAACCGACATCATCGCCGAGTTGCAGGCCTACGGTGTGGCGGTTGATGTCTATGACCCGTGGGTAAAGCCCGAACAGGCGATGAACGAATACGGTATTGGCCTGATTACCACCCCGGAGGCCGGAGCATACGGCGGCGTGGTGCTTGCCGTTGCCCATCAGCAGTTTACCGCGATGACCACCGCGGATCTCCGTAGCCTC
>JAZBOD010000044.1:0-2739 GCA_036350955.1 Desulforhopalus sp.
AACGGGGGGCTTGTGCTCCTGGCGTCCGGCCAATCCCTTGTCAAGAGCAGGTGGCGAGGCCTTTTCGGCCGTCCCGCCGGTTAAGTGGCTGACCAGCAGGTGGATGCTTTCCCGGGCCCGTTTATCGTGACTCTCTCTTTCCAGGCTCTGAAGAATCGCCGACAGGACATTGATGTCGGCATTGGCCGTGGCCTCGAAACGTTTGTCCAGGGGGGAGTATGATCCAGTAACAATCCGGTAGAGTAAAGCCTGCACATCCTTCCAGGTGGCATGGGGATACTCTTTGCTGTCGATGTGCCGCTCCCCGAACACCTGGGCCTGGCCTTCGAGCAGTTCCCGGCATTGGGCCAGCTGTTCCGGATTCAACCCCTGTTCCCCTAAAGCGGAGAAAAGCTCCTCCAGTTCCTCCTGTCCCTGGGTGTCCCCACCCTCGGCGCTTCTCTCACCGCCGGCCTGGTAGCGTTGCTGTTCAACGTCGATCCCCTCCGGCATTTCACCAAGATCAAAATCGATCAGCGATCGACTGCTTTCAAGCTTTACCCGCCAGGCGAGAAGACTCCTGGTGAACTGGAGAAAGTGTTTGTGCTGCAGGGCTCTGGCAAAGGTGATCGTCTGGATACCGAGTTTAACCAGGAACTGATGCAGGTCTCTGGCGGAACCCGAGGAGACCTCCACGGCCTGATTTTCGACGATGATCTGGCTGGAGGTGATAACTACCCTGATGGTGCGCAGGGAGGGAGAAATTTCCCGGAGCTGTTGGACGAATTTGGCCGTTGCCTGGTCGAGTACGGCATGCCCCAGGGGATAATAAATGCCTATTTTAAAGACCCGGGCAAAAGCCTCGATAAAGGCACCAAGGGCCGGGTCGGGAAGGTTTTCCTTTTCCTGCCTAAGCGCCGAAGATGAAGACATGTGACCCTCTCTGGAAGATGACAAAAGCCCTATCATCCTCACATAGCTGCCAACGACGGTGTGAAAAATCAAGATTTATCCAAAAAAGATTACTACAAATTGACATCCCTGTCAAAATAAGCCAATGCCTGGCAGGCTAGCGGCTGGTATAATGCGCTAGTGAAAAACTCAACTCGCCAGGTGCTGGAGCAGATAGAGACTTCCGGTGAAGGTCACCAGAGAGCCGAGGGTAGAGAGCATGATGATCGTCGCAGAAAGTTCGGCATCACAGCGTAGCTGCTGAGCCATGATATAGGCAGCCGTTGCCGTCGGACAACCGGCGAGAAGGACACCGATCGCCAATTCCTGACCGCGAACGCCAAGCCACAGGAGAATCAGCGCGGCAAAGGCCGGGCTGATGACGATTTTCAGCAGCGTTGCCAGAGCCGCGACAGCGATATCGCCACGGAGTTTTTTAAACGAAAAAGAGGCCCCGATAGAGATCAATGCCAGGGGTAGAGACATTCCGGTGACGATTGCCAAAGACCGGTCAATCACCACTGGGACAGGGAAATCATAAAAACTCCACAGTATGCCGAGCAACGAGGCGAGCAGCAGAGGATTGCCGAGAACCTGCCGAATGAAAAATGATCGCCCCATCTGCTGGCTCTGGCGGCGGTGGGGTAAGGTCAGGGCGAGAACCGACTGCAGGTTGAGCTGGGGGACCAGGAAACCCAGAAGAATGCCGGCAACGGTAAATCCCTCTTCGCCATAGGCGCTGTAAACAATTGCCAGGCCTATATAGGCAAGGTTGCCGCGAAAGGCCGCCTGGCAGAAGGCGCCATTCACCGCTGGTGAGTATCCGCGAAGAGCTGCGTATGCCGAGGAAATGAGAAAAATCGCCAGGGTGGTGACAACCAAGCCGCCGAGCAGTGCCGGATTGAAGTTTGCTGCGAAATCGGCGGTGCTGATTTTATAAAAGAGCAGTGCCGGCAGGGCAATGTAGTAGATCAGCCGATTCAGGGCAAAGAGCAGCTCGGCGCTGACTAGGCCGACTCGCCTGAGCACAAAACCCAGGGCGATAACCAGGAAAACCGGCAGAACGATGAAGAGAACCGTAGAATCCATCACCAAAGGGCATTTCGTGTAAAAGGGATCGACAGTGCATCTGTAGCGCCAATCCGCGAAAATGCAAGAGTGATGTGCATCTAGCGCTGCTGTTTCGTGCTTTTTTCCTTTGCGGCCTTGTTTTCAGCAAAAATTCGGGTAAAAATCTTCTTCGATCATCCCCCCACCGCCCTTTTCCCTTCGGAGATGCCATGCCCACAGCAAACACCGCTGAACTGCTCCAGAAAATCAGCTTTATCGAGGCCGATATCGAAATCCACCGGCAGATCCTGGTTGCCATCCCCAGTGACCAGGTGGCGGAGATGGAGAAGACAATCACCGCTATTGCTGAGAAGAAGGCGGCGATTGCCGCCCTGCGTGAGGAGATTCGCTGCACCGATCCAGATACCCACGAGAAGATCGTCGCCTTGGAACAGGTCTCCGCCGAATTTCGCCGGCGTGCCGCCACCGGGGTTTTTGTCGAGGTGATCAGCGGCCACCAGGGTGGCGACGACGCCCTTCTGACCCTGGCCGACGGCAGCAGTTATCCCTGCCTGGTCAAGGCCCGCGATGCGCAGGGCAACTGGACGGTAATCACCCCCGACGGCCAACTGAAACAGTTCACCGCCGGGGGGACGGAGTTAGCTTAACAACTTAAAGGGCCCCTCCGGGTTCCTGCCCGGCATGATAACTCACCAGGAGCAGTGAGTTTACCTCGGCATGCGTCCTCAGCCTATCCTT
>JAZBOD010000045.1:0-11694 GCA_036350955.1 Desulforhopalus sp.
CCCGCCGTTACTGGTGGGAATCGGTATCGGCGGTTCGATTGAGGTGGCAGCAATTCTCTCGAAAAAGGCGCTGTTTCGCCCGATAGGCTCACGTAATCCCGACTCCCGAGGAGCCGAGATGGAACTGTTGATTGAAAAAGGTCTCAACGATCTCGGCATTGGTCCTCAGGGGTTATCAGGAAAGAATTCGGTTATGGGAGTTCATATCGAAAAGGCAGCCAGGCACCCGTCGACCATCAGTGTCGCCGTTTCCGTCGGTTGCTGGGCGCATCGCCGCGGCACTATTCGTCTCAGCAAGGAGATGAACTATGAAATTCTTTCTCACCGGGCTGGGAGGATCACACTGTGAAGATAACACTGCAAACCCCAATTCGCCGTGAAGATGTCGAGCAGCTGCATGTCGGCGACATCGTACATCTGGACGGCCTGATGATCACCTGCCGTGACATGGTGCACCGTCGGCTTATCGATTTGGGGAGACAACTGCCAGTGGACCTCCAGGGGATGGCCATCCTCCATGCCGGACCGATTGTAACCCGAGAGGGGGAGAACTGGAGCATGATCTCAATCGGTCCGACAACCAGCATGAGAATGGAGGTCCATGAAAAAGAGTTCATCCGCCAGACCGGGGTCAAGCTGATCATCGGTAAAGGCGGGATGGGGCCGGAAACGGTGGAAGGCTGTGCCACCCACAAGGCGGTCCATGCGGTGTTTCCCGGAGGCTGTGCGGTTCTCGCGGCCAGCAGAGTGGAAAAAATCGAAAGGGTCGAATGGCTCGATCTCGGTATGCCTGAAGCGTTGTGGGTTTGTCGGGTCAAGGACTTTGGCCCACTGATTATCTCCATTGATACCAAGGGGAACAACCTCTTTGAAACAAACCGCACAGTGTTGAACGCGAAAAAGATTCCGGTGGTCGAGGCGATCTCCAAACAGGTCCGTTTTATCAAATGAGCAGGTCACCCCGGCCCGGGCCGTTGAGGTCCATCGGCCCAAGAGTTATCGACACCCTTTGTCCGGCGACAGGGCATCTGTTCGCGCATCTGCTTCGCGCAGCGCGGTAAGGTCAATGTCGTACCGGTTGATCTTGTCATACAGCCCTTTGCGGGATAAGCCGAGCACCTCGCAGGCTTGACCGACCTTGCCCCGGTACTCTTCGAGAATGCGGACCAGGTAGGCCTTCTCGTGCTGCTCGAGGTAACTCCGCAAGGACTGGTGGGGCGGTTTTTCGACCAGGCCGCCGTCAGTATCGGGCCAGCCATCCGGCTCTTCACCGAAGATGCAGATCCGGCGCACTTCGTTGCGCAATTCGCGGATATTGCCGGGCCACTCCCTGGTGCAGAGATTTTCCAGCAGTGCTGGGGAAAACGGCGGGACCGGTTCCGGCCGCTGTCGGCTGTACTCCTGGCGGAAATATTCGATCAGCAGCGGGATGTCCTCACGGCGCTTGCGTAATGGCGGAATATCTATCGACAAAACATTGAGCCGGTAGAACAGGTCCTGGCGAAACCGTCCGGCCTCGATCTCTTCGGCCAGATTTTTATTGCTGGCGGAAATCACCCGGGCCTGGAGGGGGAGAACCGTGTTGCTCCCCAGGCGGTTGAAGACCCGTTCCTCGAGCACCCGGAGAAGTTTACCCTGCACCGGTAAGGGCAGACTGCAGATTTCATCGAGAAAGAGGGTTCCCCCCTGGGCATACTCAAATTTGCCGACCTTGCCGGTCACCGCCCCGGTAAACGCGCCACGCTCATGGCCGAAAAGTTCCGACTCGACGATGTCTACCGGCAGGGCTGCCATATTGACCCCGACAAAACTCCCTTTGGGCGCGGTAATCTGATGGATGGCCCGGGCCACCAGCTCCTTGCCGGTGCCGGTCTCACCGCTGAGCAACACCGGGTCGTTCTCCCGGGCAACCATCTCCACCACATCGTAGAGCCGGTGCATCAAGGGATGGCAACCGACCATCCCCCGGAAGAACGATTGCCGGGTCTGTTGCAGCAGATCGGCCTGGAGGCGGCGGTTGTCGAGCACCAGTTGCCGTTTTTCTACTGCCCGGTGCAGGGAGGAGAGGAGCACCTCTTCATCGACCGGTTTTTCCAGAAAGTCGTACGCACCGTTGCGGATTGCCTGTACCGCCAGGGGGACATCGCCGTGGCCGGTGATCATGATCACCGGCAGATCTCGATCAAAGGTGGTGATTCCGGCCAAAAGCTGCATGCCGTCGAGGACCGGCATACGGATATCGGCGATCACCGCCAGGTAGAGGCCATTGCGGACTTTGTCGAGCCCGGCAACCGGGCTGGCCTGAAGTTCAACCTCGTAGCCATTCAGCCGCAGGGTCTGGCCGATGGCGGAGAGCAGATACTGATCATCGTCGACCACCAGAATCGGGCCGGTTGTGCTGTTGGTCATGGTCGATCCTTTGCTGGATATCGCTTAGGGCTGATATGTTCCGGGAGAAACACGGTGAAGGTGGTTGCCTGACCAGGTGCACTGGTCACTTTGATATGGCCGTCAAACCCCCGGACAATCCGGTCAACGATCGACAAGCCCAGGCCCATCCCCGAACCGACCTCCCGGGTTGTGAAAAAGGGGTCGAAGATCCTGTCGAGGTTCTCCGGGGTGATACCGTGGCCATTGTCGCTGATGGCAATGCCGATATAGGCCTGTTGCTGAAGGGTTCTCGGATTCACCCCGAAGTGCTTGTAGGCAGTGACCTCAAGCCGTGGCTCTTCGGTTCCGGCCATGGCCTGGATAGCGTTCTGGATCAGATTCAAAAAGACCTGCTCGATACGCACCTCCTGGCCCAGCACCCAGTAGTCAACATCGTCCATGGCCAGGTCGACGGTAATCTCGGAGAGCGCCAGTTGGGCATCGAGAAAGCCGAGGACATCAAGCAGGATCACGTTGACCCGGACTGGAACGGCCTCTTCCCGAGCCTTACTGGCAAAACCTTTCAGGCTGAGAATAATGCTTGAAGCGTGGTTGACGCGGTCGACAATGGTGCCGAGGTTTTCCCGGATCATCGCCATGTTTTCCTGCGGGTTGTCAAGTGCTTTCATACAGTTTCGTGCCAAAAGGAGCACGGTGTTCAATGGCTGGGTCAGTTCGTGGCCGATACCGGCGGCCATTTCTCCCAGGCTGGCCAGCCGGCCGGAATGGATCAGCTGATCCTGCACCTCGCGCATCCGCTCCATGATTTCGTAAAAATCCCGGCGGTCGGCGGCAATAAGCATATGAATGACCCTGCCGGTCTCGGTAACATGGGTCGTTCCCTTGGTGATTACCGGCACTGGCTTACCGCTGCGGGTAAGCAGCGAGGTTTCCACCTGCCGGAAATCCCCCTTGGCCAGGAGGTCGGCGAGCAGCCGAAAGGTCTCATCGGTGGTGATTGCCGAGAGGGTCAGGTCGTTCTCGGTCTCCTGATAGCCGAGAATCCGGCGAAACTCGTCGTTGACCTGGAGAATGCGCAGGTCAGCGGAGAGGACAATGAGCAGTTCAGAGAGGTTGGCCAGGACCTGCTCGAGGAAGGTGCGATTGGCCTGGGCCTCTTCATGTTTTTTGAGGAAACGGACCACCAGATCCTGTTTTTGCCGCTCAAGGATATCAATCAGCTGCTGATCACCGGAAAGATTGTTGTCGTGCTGTTGCATATCTGCTCTGCTCCGTTACCCTGCCTATACACTTTCCTGCCCTCTGTCTCTCTTTTGTCACCTCAAGTAAACACTTTTCCTGACCGGTATTCCAGTCAATTCCCCAAAGACCACCAAGCTGTCACCGTAGCTTCACAAAACAACTATCTCCACCGGATAAAGTGTTCGCCGAGAGCAGGGGAATGAAACCGGGTATGTGTTTAAAAATATTCATTTAAAAAAGAATTTGGCCTGAGACACGCTTCCGGCATCCGACTTGCTTTAACCGGGGTAGATGATCGCGGTTGAAAATCAACCATCCGCGCTCCGCAATGAGGCAAAAGAGATGCTCAGGGGACTTTACTTCAACAGCCGGCACACTGCACCACGGTATCTCTCCGTGGAAGAGATCGCCACTGCCTGCCGCCTTTCGGTGCGGAAGGTGGAAAATCTGGTTGTTGAAGGTGTCCTCCGACCGACCAGGGATGGCCGCAAGCTGATTGATGTCAGTGATGTCCTCTGGTTTCTGGTGCGCAACAAGATGCCCGTTGCCACCTCTTTGCTGCCGCCAAAGACCGGCAGGATCCTGTTTATTGCTGCGGAAGACGGCACGCTGCACGATAAAGAAGAGATCTTTGACCGGATCTGCAGCCTGTTTGCCGGCCACCACAACCTGGTGCTGGCCGAAAGTACCTCCCTGGACCGGGCTGCTCACCTGTCGATTCTCACCTTCTCGCCAAACGTGGTGGTGATCTTTGCCGGCCAAAATACTTTCGATCTGGGCGGCATCCGCGATATTCTCGTCGGGGCTCCCGGATTGAAAACCATTCTGATCGGCAAGATCCCTGCCGCCACGCTGCATCCTCTCCAGGTTGATCTGGCGATCGGCGAGGAGGTCTCTCCAGAAAAGTTCTCTCGGCAGCTCAACGCCTTTTTTAGTCACTAAGCGAGGCAGCCCATGGAAAGGATGAAAAAATATTACCTGGCGATCATCAGGCGGCTGCTCGTTACCTTCTTTTGCCTGAGCGTAGTGCCAATCTTCGGCTTTGCCTGGATCATGAAAGGCACTGTCGAGGAAACCAATATCATCAAGCTGGAAAAACTGGCAAGCACCACCGTCGACCACAACGCCCAGCTGATCTCCGCCTTTCTCAAGGAAAAGCAGGAGCTGCTGCAGCTGCTGGTTTCTCTCAACGAGGAGGGGGCTTTTTTTGACCAGAAACAGGTGGAAAAGATGTTTCTGGCGATCAGCGGTAACGGCGATATTGTCGATCTGCTGGTGGTTGATGCCGACGGCGATCAACAGAGTTATGTCGGACCCTACCGCACCCTGGTGACCGGGAAAAACTATTATGATGCCGCCTGGTTTAAAGAGACCATGCTCAGCGGCATCCACGTCAGCCACATGTTCTCCGGCTACCGCAATGTGCCCCACTTTGTCGTTGCGGTAACCGACCCATTGAAAGGTTTCGTCCTCCGGGCGACGATCAACTCCAGTATTTTCAACTCTCTGCTCCACTCCGCCCAGCTCGGTCCGAAGAGCGATGTGTTCATTGTCAATCGCGCCGGCGAGTTCCAGACCCCCAGTCTGTTGCAGCGGACCGAACTCAATGACACGGAAAACCTGCTGCTCGCCTTTGATCGCCGCAATGAAACCGTGATCACCGCAAGTGAGGTCTACGCCACACGCTGGCTGATCAACGACCACTGGCTGCTGATCTTGAAAGCCGATATCGGCGACTCCCTCGACTTTTATCTGCAGATCCGAAACCGGGTCATCCTCGTTGTCGCGGTAATCATCGCCCTCTCCCTGGCCGGTGCCACCTACACCAGTATCGCCCTGGCTCGGCGCCTGGAGAAGGCCGATAAGGAGCATGCCGCCAACAGCCTGCAGTTTGCCCACGTTGAAAAGATGGCGACCATCGGCCGGCTGGCGGCGGGAATCGCCCACGAGATCAACAACCCGTTGCAGATGATCACCAGCCAGGCCGGGTGGATTGCCGAACTGCTCCCCGATGAAGACCCTGCCCAGGTCAAAAATCTCGACGAGTACCGCAAATCGGTGGAGCAAATCCGTCACCACGTCAAGCGGGCCGGGACCATCACCCACCGTCTCCTTGGCTTTTCCCGAAAAATCAGTACGGAAAACGACCGGGTGCAGATTAACGAACTGGTCGAAGAGACCCTCTCCTTTGTCCAGAAGGAGGCGGAAAACAACAATATTACCGTTGTCAAAAACTATGCCGACGACCTGCCGCCCACCCTGACCGATGGACCGCAGGTGCAGCAGGTGCTCCTCAATCTTCTCAACAACGCCCTCGACGCGGTTGGCCCCCGCGGGGTGGTTGATATCCGCACCAGCCTCTGTGCCGGGGATCGTCTCTGCATAGAAATCGGCGATAACGGCCCGGGGATCAGGCCGGAAGACCTGAAAAGGATATTTGACCCGTTTTTCACTACCAAGGAGACCGACAAGGGGACCGGCCTCGGGCTCTATATCAGCTACAACATAGTCAAAAAGCTCGATGGCACAATTAGCGCTGAAAACAAAAAAGGTGGAGGTGCCCTCTTTACCGTCAGACTGCCGGTGGTCACCCTCAGCCGGCAGGGATGAGAGTTGAGAATCCTCCAATAGATACCTTAACCCAGGGAGAGACGAGATGAATGAGTTCAACGTACTGGTAGTGGATGATGAAGACGATTTCCGCGAGGTAACCACCAAGAGATTGACCAAAAGAGGTCTGAAGGTATGGGATGCTGAAAGCGGGGCAAAGGCCCTCGAGATCCTCCAGGAGAGCCGAATCGATGTGGTGCTGCTCGATGTCAAGATGCCGGGGATGGACGGCATTGAGACCCTCCGCCACATCCGCAATCTTAAGCCGCTGGTCGAAGTGGTGCTGCTCACCGGCCACGCTTCGGTCGATTCCGGCATCGAAGGGATGAAACTGGGGGCCTTTGACTACCTGATGAAACCGATCGAGCTGGAACCGCTGCTGGAAAAACTGGCCGATGCCTATGAGAAGAAACGGCTGCGGGAACAGAAGATCGAAATGGCCCAGATGAAAAAGCATATGTCCATGCCAAGCTGAGGCGGGACGGACACTCTTTACCGGTAATTTCCGTCAGGAAATTGCCGCCAACGACTCTATTTAACAAAAAGGAACTAACCATGAACCATTGCAGAGAGTTTTACCGACTGATGCTCCAAGGGTCGCATGCCATGGCCCGCTGGGAGTTGGAGATGTCTACCAACATCCTGCGAAGCCGGAAACGGCAGGCGTTGCTGTTTCTCATGCTGCTGCCGATCCTCCTCGGCGGGATCGCCATCGCCGCCGGTGATGGGCAACTGCCCGAACTGATCGGCGGAAAATCGGCCTTCATGCCCTCCCACTACACCAACGCGATCTTCTTTGCCTCGATTTTTGTCGGCCTCTGCGCCGGGCTGATCACCGGCTGCATCGGCGCCGGCGGCGGCTTTATTATCGCCCCAGCGCTGATGAGCGTTGGGGTCAAGGGAATCCTTGCGGTGGGTACCGACCTGTTCCACATCTTCGCCAAGGCGATCATGGGCAGTGTCCTCCACCGGAAACTCGGCAATATCAGCATCAGCCTGGCAGTGACCTTTTTGATCGGTTCGCTGATCGGCGCCACCCTTGGCGGGATGCTCAACCGCTACCTCTACGACCTCAACCCGGTGTTGAGCGACATGTTTATTACCACCGTCTATGTCTTCATCCTCGGCTTCCTCTCCTTCTATGCGATGAATGACTACCTGAGAGCGAGAAAGGGCGAGAAGGACGCCGCCAACAAACGCGGCCCGGTGCCTGATGACCAGCCGGTGGAAAGAGAGGCAATTCCGCCGATGGGCAAGCGCCTGCAGGCGATCAACGTCCCGCCGATGCTAACCTTCGACGAAGGGGTGACTCCCGGCGGGCGCAAGATATCCGCCCTTTTCCTGGTGATCTCCGGCCTTATCGTCGGTCTCGCCGCGGCAATCATGGGGGTTGGTGGCGGCTTTCTGACCTTCCCTATTTTTGTCTACGGCCTCGGCGTCTCTTCGATGACCACCGTCGGCACCGACATCTTCCAGATTGTCTTCACTGCCGGGTACAGCGCCCTCACCCAGTACGCCCTGTTCGGCTTTGTCTTCTACACTCTGGCGATGGGCATGCTCCTCGGTTCACTGATCGGGGTCCAGATCGGCTCGCTGGTCACCAAAGTGGTCCCCGGAATCACCATCCGCGGCTTTTTTGCCGTGGCGGTTTCTGCCGGTTTCATCAACCGCGCCTTTGCTCTGCCGCAGAAGCTGGTCAGCATGGAGTACATCACCTTGAGTAAGGAGGCTGGGGCAATGCTCAACACTGTCGACAATGTCCTCTTTTTTGCCGCGATTACCGCCTTCACCGTCTGGGTCATGTACACTTTCTTCGCCAACATCAAAGAACTGAAAAAGGGAGGCCATTGATATGAGCATGGAACAGAAATTAAAGACCAGAGGAATCCTGACGCTGGTCGGTTTTGCCGTGGTGCTGGTGCTGATCTTCATGCCGATCTTTCCCGGCAAGGTTAATGGCCTCGACTACATGGACAATTTGTTTAATATGATCTCCAAGGGGTCGTCCTACTTTATCCCTCAGGCGGTTGAAGACAGCAAAACCTATTCCGGAAAATCGATTGAGGTTACCATCAGGATGGCCAATGCCGATCGCGCCAGTGAGACCGCCGCCATGTTTAGTGCTGCCGGAGCGGAAACAGAGGTCAACGACAATCAGCTGACCATCAAGGGTGATGTGGCCCGGATAACCTTAGCCAGCCTTGCCGATGCCGATCTGTTTTTTCACAACAACAGCGGCCCGGTCACCGAAAAGTACGGCTTTTCCGGCAAACAGGTGATGTACAACTGGTGGAACTCCTTTAAGGCGATCACCACCGAGTTGAACAAACAGGAGAAGTTTTCCGAAGCTAAATTCTTTGCCAATGTGTCGCAACGGGCCCTGGAACCGGCCTATAACTTCTACGGCATCGAGGCGAGGGCCGCGCGGGACAACATCGCCATGATCCTCTTTTCTCTCGGTTTTTATGTGATCTATACACTCTGGTACGGATTTGGTATCATGTGGCTTTTTGAAGGGCTCGGTTTGAAGATCAGCCACTAACTCTGCCCCGCCCCGGTCCGGCCGGGGCGGCCCCCGCCGGGATCCTGCATCGGGTCCAGGCGGGGGTGATGCTGCCGGACGGGGGTCCTGCCATGCGCCGTTTTTTCAATTTTTTTAAGAAAAGTGTCCTGCTCGATAAGGTGCCGCAGCAGAGCGAGGAGGAACTGCGCGATGCCTTCCGTAAACGCTACACCCTGTTTCGCAGTCTGCTCACCGCCAACAACAACGCACTCCAGGCGATGGCCGACCTGGAAAAGCTCTATTACAGCGGGGAGAGTTACCGGATGGCGGTGATCCGTGCCAGAATCACCACCATCCTGGTCAACGTCTACAAGATGGTCCGCAACCTGCGAGAGATGAGCGATAGCCGCTACAGCGAACTGGAGGCCATCTTTGACAAGATCAGTCAGCAGTTGGAAACAATAGTCGAAAAAAAACCAGCCACCCCCCAGGGAGAGTTTATTCTTACCCTGGCGGAAACCAGAGGCAGAGACCGCGACCTGGTCGGTGAAAAGATGGCCAACCTCGCCGAGATTTCCCGGCTGCCGGGGATCAGTGTCCCGGCCGGGTTTATCGTCACCGCCGCCGCCACCCGCCACTTTCTTACCGCAGACCATTTTGCCGAGATCAACCGCCGGCTGCAGATCCTCGACCCGGAAGATCTCGACGCCCTTTATCAGGGCTGTGCCGGCATCCAGTCGCTGATCAACGCGGCGCCCCTGCCCGGCGACCTTGAGGAACGCCTGCTGATGCACTACGGCCGCTTGGAAAAATCTGCCGCACCAGGGGTCAGGGTGGCTCTGCGCTCAAGCGCCCTTGGTGAAGACAGCGGGATGATCTCCTTTGCCGGGATGTACCGCACCGAACTGAACGTCGACCGGCAGGGTCTTTTTGCCGCTTACAAGAAGGTTATTGCCGGCAAATACGGGGCGAGTGCCGTGGCCTACCGCCGTCGCCGAGGCTATCGCCATGAAGATATCGAAATGTGTGTTGGCTGTATGGTGATGGTCGACGCGGTGGTCAGCGGGGTTACCTACAGCCGTGACCCGGGTGATCAGCGGCGGGAGGTGCTGCGGATCAACTGTACCGCAGGTACCGGCAAGGGGGTCGTCGACGGCACCAACCTGGTCGACCTCTTCCTGCTCGACCGCAACAGTCCCTTCCCGGTCATCCACCGTGAACTGCGCCAGGAAGACGGGCCGCTTACCACCGTACCGGCTGATCTGCCGCCCTCTCTGGATGATGGCCAGCTGCGGCAGCTGGCCGAGACCGCCCTGCAACTGGAAAAGCATTTCGGTCAGCCCCAGGACATCGAATGGTCCTTTGACCGCCAGGGAACCCTGCAGATCTTGCAGAGTCGGCCGCTCCAGGTCGCTGCGCCTGACCAGCAGGAAAAGGAGGAGGATCTTTCCGGGGAGGAGCAGATTGGTGAACCGCCGCTGCTGCGGGGCGGGGTCTGTGCCAGCCGCGGCATCGCCTGCGGCAAGGTTTTTCGGGTTGACTCAACCGAGAGCATGCGCCGTTTTCCGCAAGGGGCGGTGCTGGCGCTCAGCCAGCCCCTGCCGGAGTGGGCGCCGCTGCTTAACCGCGCTGTAGCCCTGGTTGCCGAGCATGGCAGCGAGGCCGGCCATCTGGCCACAGTCTCCCGGGAGTTCGGTCTGCCGGCGATATTCGGTCTGGCCGGGGCGATGGAGTACCTCGAGGAGGGTAGGGAGGTCACCGTTGACGCCACCGCCGAAGAGGTTTACGCCGGTTGCCGGGAAGATCTGCTTAAAAAGGCTACACCCCATAAGGACATTATGGCCGGCAGTCCGGTACAGCGGCTGCTGGGTGAGGCAATGGCCCTGATCACCCCGCTTAATCTCACCGATCCCGCCTCCAGTCAGTTCAAACCCTCCTGGTGTGAAACCCTGCACGATATCACCCGCTTCTGTCATGAGAAGTCGGTCTCGGCGATGTTCAATTTCGGCGAGCAGTTTCAGTTTGATAAGAGCAAAGCGAAACGGCTGGTCGGTGACGTGCCGTTGGAGTGGTGGGTGATTAATCTCGCTGACGGATTTTCCGCAGCGGCCAGAGACGAGGACAAGGCCATCCACATCAGCGATATCGTCTCGGTGCCGATGCTCGCCATCTGGCGGGGAATCTCCGCCTACTCCTGGGAAGGTCCGCCGGCGGTAAGCGTCCGCGGCTTTGGCTCGATCATTTTTCAGTCGGCGATGCGTCCGGAACTCGACCCGGCGGTGGCTTCGACCCTGACCACCAAAAATTACTTTCTGATTTCTAAAAATTTCTGTAATCTCAGTGTTCGCCTGGGGTACCACTATTCGATGATCGAGGCTTTTCTCAGTGATCCGCTCACCGAGAACTACGTCACCTTTCGCTTCAAGGGTGGGGCGGCTGACCACAATCGCCGGGCGGTACGTACCAGGCTGCTCGCCGACATCCTCGAACGCCACGATTTTGAGATCGAATTGAACGGTGACACCCTGCTTGCCCGCATCAAAAAGCGGCCGGCGGATTATCTGGAGGCACGGCTGCAGGTGCTCGGCTACCTCACCCTGCACACCCGGCAGCTGGATATGGTGATGGATCAGCCGGCGATGGTTGCCCAGTACCGCAACCGTTTCAACCGGGAAATTGCCACTATGCTGGGACGGGATGAACTGCCCCGGGGGAGATGATCATGGCGCAGCACCAGAAAGTTCTGCTGGTAGATGATGAGGCCGATTTCCGTGATATCATGAGCCGGTTTTTTTCCCGGCGTAAGATCGATTTCGCCACTGCCGCGGGCTGCATGGAGGCGCTTGATCTCCTTGACAGCGAAAAATTTGACGTGGTGGTGATGGACGTTAGCATGCCTGGCCTCGATGGGCTGGAGTGTATGGCGGAGATGAAAAAACTCTACCCGC
>JAZBOD010000046.1:0-8808 GCA_036350955.1 Desulforhopalus sp.
CCCTCCGGCAGTGGCTCAAAGCCCTGATGAAATTTGGGCTGCCCGGTAGCCGCCACCGTCGCCAGGGTCCGGCCGTGGAAAGAACCGGCAAGGCTGATGATCCGGTAACGCCCCGGCCCGGCATGAATCCGGGCAAGCTTGATCGCCGCCTCATTGGCTTCGGCCCCGCTGTTGCAGAGAAAGATTTTTTCGGCAAAACTGTGGCCGGTGAGCAACTCGGCCAACCTTATCTGCGGCACCATGTGGAAGAGGTTGGAGACGTGAAGATACTCTTCGGCCTGACGGCGGATCGCCTCGGTGACCGCAGGGTGACAGTGGCCGAGAGCGGTAACCGCAATCCCCGAGAGGAAGTCGAGATACTCTTTGCCGTCGGCGTCATACAGCCGGCAACCGGCCCCCTTGACCATCGCCAGCGGATAGCGGCTGTAGGTCCCGATAAAGACCGCCTCCCCCCTCTCCCGCCAGGTTCTGTTTCCGTCCATAATCAGTAGATCTCCGTACCCACCCCTTCCGGGGTAAACATTTCCAGAAGAATCGAATGCTCCACCCGCCCGTCAACGATACAGGTTTTGGCCACCCCCCGCCGCAGTGCCTCTTCGCAGCAGCGCACCTTGGGGATCATCCCGCCGGCAATGGTGCCGTCATCAATCAGTGCCGCCAGATTCTGCCGTTCCAGCGAGGTGAGCAGCGCCCCCTCCTTGTCACGCACCCCGGGAACATCGGTAAGCAGAATCAGCTTCTCCGCCGCCAGTTCGCCGGCAATCGCCCCGGCGACCAGGTCGGCATTGATATTGAACGCCTGACCGTCATCACCCACCCCTACCGGGGCGATGACCGGGATAAAATCGTGGAGGTAGAGACTTTCCAACACCCCGGTATTTACCCTGGTGACCTGACCGACCCGGCCGAGATCAATCAGTTCCGGCGGGGCATTCTCCAACTCTTCGGCGCGGCGCTTGCTGCTCACCTTCATTTTTTCGGCGCAGACCAGATCGCCGTCACGGCCGGAAAGCCCCACCGCCTTGCCGCCGCAGTGGTTGATCAGGCCAACGATCTCCTTGTTGACCTTGCCGACCAGAACCATCTCTACCACATCCATGGTCTCGCCGTCGGTGACCCGCATCCCCTCGATATAACTCGGTTTGATCCCCAGGCGATCGAGGAGGTTGTTGATCTGCGGCCCACCGCCGTGGACAATCACCGGGTTGATGCCAATCTGTTTGAGCAGGATAACATCAAGGGCGAACTGCTTTTTCAGATTGTCGTCAACCATGGCGTGACCGCCATATTTGATGACAATGGTTTTGTGCCTGAATTCCTGCATGTACGGCAGGGCTTCAATAAGCACCTTGGCCTTGGCGATGCCTTCGGCAACCTTCTTCTCCATATCCGCAAACGGTCCGGCGACCGATCCCTGTAGTGGTTTTTTATAGCGAGACAATTGTCATAATTTCAGAGCCATGGGGCCTATTTCGCCACCCTGCCAGATAGCCGCATATTGTACCGGCTCACCACTGCTAAGTAAAGGACTGTTTCGTCCGGGCCAATACGATGTCTTTACATTTCCAGGCCTTTACGCTAGGATGTGCCGCAAAGGCCCGGGAGCTGAATACTGCGCCAAACCACCCGGCTGTTCATGGAGATGAAAAATGCAGCAAACAACGAAAAAACTCATTGTTATTGGAACATTGTGCTGTCTGGCGACCCTGTTTGCCGTGCCCGGCATCCAGGCCGCCGAAGCCCCCATCCACATCGAAGCCAACCACATGACCTCCACCGAAAAGACCAACTCGGTGGTCTTTACCGGAGATGTCGATGCCAAACAGGGCGATGTGCGGATCCGTTCCGACGAGATGATCGTCCACTATAGCGAGGCGAGTCAGCAGGGGGACGGGGATGAGCAGAAGGCCAGCCAGCAGGTGGAGAAACTGATCTGCAACGGCAACGTCGAAATCACCCGTGGAGAATGGCTGGGCACCTCAAAGCAAATGGTCTACCTCTCGCAGGAGAGACAGGTTATACTGACCGGGAACGCCAAGGCATGGCAGGGCCAGAACGTGGTCACCGGCGAAAAAATCATCTACTATCTTGATGAAGGCCGTTCGGAAGTGGTCGGCGGCCGTCCCGCCGCCACGGTCGGTGACGCTGACCAGCAAAAAACCCCGGGTAGGGTGAACATGACCATCCTCCAGAATTAGGACTGGCGGCAGTTCCGCAAGCAACCCTACCATGTCGATACTCGAAACCCGTAATATCGTTAAACGCTATGGCTCGCGCACGGTGGTCGACGGCGTCAGCCTCCAGGTGCATACCGGTGCCGTGGTCGGGCTTCTCGGCCCAAACGGTGCCGGGAAAACCACCACTTTTTACAGTATCGCCGGATTTATCCGCCCGGATCGCGGCAATGTCATTTTTGCCGGAGAAACCATAACCAATCTGCCCATCCACCAGCGGGCACTGCGCGGAATCAGCTATCTGGCACAGGAACCTTCGGTGTTTAAGAAATTGACGGTGGAGGAGAACGTCCGTATCGTCCTTGAGCCCCTCGGACTCTCCAAACGGGAAATCGACATCAGAATCAACGAGTTGCTCGGCGATCTGAATATCGAATATCTCCGCCACAACAAGGGGCATGCCCTGTCGGGCGGCGAGCGTCGCCGGGTGGAGATTATGCGTGCGCTGTCAACCCGGCCAAGGTTCATCCTTCTCGACGAACCCTTTGCCGGCATTGATCCCCTGGCGGTCCACGATCTGCAGAAAATCATTGTCAACCTCAAAGAGCGGGGGCTGGGCGTCCTCATCTCCGACCACAACGTCCGGGAAACTTTGCAGGTCTGCGATTTTGCCTATATCATGAATGCTGGACAGATTCTGACCAGCGGTGTCGCCGATGACATCGTCGAAAGCGATGTGGCCCGGAAAATGTACCTCGGTGAAAATTTCCGCATGTAAGCCCTATGGCCCTTGAACTCAGACAACAACTCAAACTCACCCAGAAACTGGTGATGACCCAGCAGTTGCGGCAGGCGATCAAACTGCTGCAGCTGAACCGTCTTGAGCTCTCCGATGCCCTCCAGGCCGAAATCGAGCAGAACCCGGCCCTGGAAGAGGATATCGGCACCCTCGAAGGGGGCGAAAACCTGCTATCACTCTCTGCCACCAACGAGGACACCACCCCGCTGTTCGAACCTGAGGTTACCGAAACCGTCAAGGTCTCCGAGGGCCCGCTGGGGGAGGTCAACTGGGAAGACTACGCCAACAACTTTGATTCGAATTTCTCGTTTTCCCACGAGACTCCGCCGGCCGACGCCCCTTCTCAATTTGAATTCATCTCTGAAAAACCAGGCCTGATGGCCTACCTGCAATGGCAACTGGCCCATAGTGAACTGGACGAAAAAGAGTGGGAGATTGCCCTCTACATTATCGGCAACCTTAACCGCTACGGTTTTCTGGAAGTTGACATCGATAAGGTTGTCGAGGCCACCGGCTGTGCCCGGGATGATGCCGAATACATCCTTGAGGTGGTTCAGGACCTCGACCCGCCGGGGATTGGCGCCCGGGATGTGCGCGAGTCGCTCTGCCTCCAGCTGGAGCGCCTCGGCCACGGCGACTCCCTGGCTGCGGAGATAGTCCGCCACCATCTGCCGTTGCTTGAAACCCGCAACTACAAGGCCCTGGCCAAGGCCACCGGCCATAAACGACCGGAACTGGAAAAGGCGGTCGAGCTGATCGTCAGCCAACTCAGCCCCTTCCCCGGCCTCCCCTATGCCACTGAAGAGACCAACTATGTGGTCCCCGACGTCTACGTCCGCAAAATCGACGGCGAGTACGTCATCCGGCTCAACGATGACGATCTTCCCCGCCTGAAACTCTCCTCCTTCTATCAGGACCTGCTCCAGAACGACAAGGCACTCCCCCGGGAGTCCCGGCAGTATATCAACGATAAATTGAAAAATGCCGATTGGTTCATCAAGTCACTCTACCAGCGGCAACGGACCATCTACAAGGTGATGGAGTCGATCCTCCGCTTTCAGTACGATTTTTTTGAACGGGGACCGCGGCATCTCAAACCTTTGATCCTCAAAGATGTCGCCGACGATATCGAAATGCACGAGTCGACGGTCAGCCGGGTCACCTCGAACAAATACGCCCATACCCCCCAGGGGATCTATGAACTGAAGTATTTCTTCTCTACCGCCATCCCCCGTGAGGGAGAGGATGCCCTGGCCTCCGAATCGATCAAGACCATGGTCAGGTCAATGATCCAGGATGAAGACCGGAAAAACCCGTTGAGTGACCAGGCGATCTCCGAAAAACTTGCCGAAAACAATATCCAGATTGCTCGGCGGACCGTAGCCAAGTATCGTGAGCAGATGAAGATCCCGCCGGTCAAACACCGCCGCCACGCTCGATAGCCGCCGATGAGCCAGTTGGAGAGACTCTTCTTTTTTCACCAGGAAATCGAAAAGGGCCGCTACCCCAACTCCAGACGCCTCGCCGAACAGTTCGAGGTTTCCACCGCCACCGCCAAACGGGATATCAGCTATCTCCGGGACAGGCTGCTCGCCCCCCTGGCCTTTGACCACCAGCACAACGGCTACTTTTATCAACAGGCCGATTTCCAGCTCCCCTTTGCCGACAGTCCGCGAATCGTTTTCCTCCTGGCGATGGTCAGCCGTCTTGCTGAAGAGGCTGGACTGGACAGCCTGCGGGAGGTGAAACAGCTGGCCCAGCGCCTGTCAGCAATGATCGCCCCCGACTACCAGAAGATTGTCGCCTCCCTCTACTGCCAGAGAATCGAAACCGAAACCATCGACCATGAGGTTTTCGAGACGGTGCTGGCAGCCATCGCCCGGGATCGCCTGCTGACCCTCGGCTATCGCGCTGCCGATGGCGGGGAGACGACCCGGCGGGTCGTCCCCTTGCGGGTCATCAATTACCAGGGACGCTGGTACCTGCTCGGCCACTGCCTGCTCCGCCAGGCCCGGCGGCTGTTTCACCTCGCCCGGGTCCAACAGGCCCGGCTTGACACAGAAGGCCGACCGGCCGATCAGGTTTTTGACCAGCAGGTCCCCGACGGCTCCTTTGGCATCTTTCTCGGTGAGCCGCGCTACCGGGCGGAAATCCTCTTCACCGGCACCGCCGCTGCCCTGGTGCGCAATCAGCACTGGCATCGCGACCAGGAAACGGCAGAGGTTGAAGAAGGGCTCATCTTACGGTTGCCGGTGGGTGACGACCGGGAAATCGTCATGAAAATTCTCCAGTATGGCGGGATGGCCCGGGTGCTCCACCCCCCGGAACTGATCGCGCGGCTGCGGCAGGAGATCGACCGGATGACCGCACTCTATCCGCAATCTTCGGGGAAGAATGCCGCCTAAAAAGACCGGTTAGTGGAAAAACCCGCGCCCCAAGACAAAAAGTGTAAAAATAGCCGACTTACTGTGGTAGTATTCCTGGGTTGACGTGGTGCAACCCGAGATCATCCTTTAAAAAGAATTCACGCTCTTTTCACCCTCAATATACAGGAGACCATAGAATGAAGTATGCATTGATTACCATGATTGTTTTGTATCTCCTCGTTTATGGCTGTCTTCCCGACAGCTCTAAACACGATTCGGCCGAGCACCAGGGTACCGACCACCCGGCGGTTGTCGAGACCGACCATGGTGAAGCCGGCCACGCTGCCGTAACCGCGGAGAGCCCGGCCGAACCTGCCGCCCCGGCTGGCGAGGAGCAGACTGCGGTACCGGAGCCGCCGGCTGCGCCCAGCAAACTGGAAATTGTCGCTGAACCGGCTGAAGAGACAGCTGTAGTGAGTGAAGAGCCGGCCAGTGAAACGGTTGGAGTTGCCGAATCTGCAGTCATTCCGACTCCCATCGCCGAGAGCACTGAAGACCAGCTGGTTACATCGATGCAAAAAATGGTCGAAACCACCAACGACATGGTCCTGGCGACCCGGCAACTGGTTTTCGCCACCCAGGAGATGCTCCAGGCGAGCAAAGGGGTGGCAGTGGAAGTGGCCGAAACCGGCCGTCAGGCGATCTCCCCGGAAGGCGAGGAGAATGCCGCCGTAAAACCCGAAAAAGGTGTCGTCGAATCTTTGCAGAGCGTCGTTTCCGCCACCAGGGAGGTCCTTGATGCCGTCGACAAGGCACTGTCCGAGGCCGACGCCCCCGCAGAAAAGCAATAACCACCACCTTGTTCCACCGGCCGGCATTGCGCACCGGCCGGTGGACCCACCGTGGCCTGGAGGATTCCCCCTGCGAGGCCACCCGCAAAACCGCCCCCACCATGGAGGGCACTATGGCCCGGCACATCCCTCGATCACTTTCGCTGCTTTTTCTCGCACTGCTCTGCGGCTGTCTCAGCGGCTGTGGTGCCCTGCTCACCAGCACGGTCATCCGTCCAGCGATGGATAACCTGCAGTACCAGACCGATATCGCCCTGGTCTGCGAGGGGGCCCCGGCCTTCCTGCTGATGCTGGACAGCATGCTGGTCTCCTCACCCAAGAGTCGCGGCCTGCTGTTAACCGCCAGCCAATCCTATAGTGCCTATGCTGCAGTTCTCGAAGAGTGCGGCGCGGAGCCGACACGGATTGCCGCCACTGCCCTGCGGGCCAGAGAGTACGGGCAGCGTCTGCTTCACCCCTTCATTCCCCTTACCCCCGATTTGACCGAGGACCAGCTGGCCGCTGCCCTGGCACGGCTCAGAGCTGACCAGGTTCCCGTGGTTTTCTGGGGAACCTACGGCTGGCTGAGCTGGATCAAAACCGAGAACGGTTCCCCTGCCGCTCTGGCCGACACGGTGATCATCGAAAAAATAATGCACCGCCTGCTGGAACTGGACGAAGGATATCATTCCGGGGCCATTCACCTCTTTTTCGGCGCCTACCACGCCGCGCGACCAGCGCTGCTCGGCGGCCGCCCCGATCTGGCGCGCCAGCATTTTGAGCAAGCCCTGACCCTCTCCGAGAGGCAGTTTCTTCTGGTGCAGACCACCTATGCGGAAACCTTCGCCCGAGCCACCATGGACGAAGAACTCCACGACCGCCTGCTTCGGGAGGTGGTGAACTTCCCCGTCGACAGCGTCCCGGAAAAGGCGCTGAGCAACCAGCTGGCGATCAACCGGGCGGCCCGGCTGCTGGCCGAAGAGTATTTCGCCGAGTAACCGGCGGTTACCGCCAAGGAGAAACCATGAACGGCCGGCACCTTTACCTACTCTCCCTGCTTTTCCTGCTCTTGGTCTCACCGATAAACGGCCTGGCAGCGACAGGAACCACCAAAATTCTGAAAATCGCCAGCCTCGCCCCGGCCGGATCGGTATGGATCACGCAGTTTGAAAAATTTGCCGAACAGGTGAGCCGGGATACCGGCGGCACGGTGAAATTCCGCACCTATCCCGGCGGGGTGATGGGTGAGGATCAGGCGATGTACCGCAAAATGCGGGTCGGCCAGCTCCACGGCGGCGGTTTTACCATGACCGGTATTGCTACCGTGGTTCCTGACTTTCGCGTTCTCGCGGTGCCATTCCTTTTTACCTCCTACGCCGAAGTTGACCATGTCCTGGCCGGGGTGTTGCCCAGCCTGAAGGAACGTTTTCGGGAAAAGGGGCTGGAACTGGTCGCAGTGACCGAGGTTGGCTTTCTCTATGCGATGTCGACTAAAGCGGTAAACAGTATTGAAGGCCTGCGCCAGACCGCCAACTGGAGCCCCTCCGGCGACCCGCTTTCGGAAGTCTACCTGAGCACCCCGGGGATCACCCCGGTACAACTGACGATTCCCGATGTGCTCTCCTCACTGCAGAGCGGCCTGGTCGAGACGGTCTACAACTCTTTTTACGGTTCCATCGTCATGCAGTGGTTCACCCAGGCCCGCTATATTGTCGATTATCCCTACGGTTATGCCTACGGCGCCTTTGCCCTCGACGGAAAAACCTTTGCCGCGCTGAGTCCCAAAGAGCAGGAGGCAATCAATACTGCGGCCAGTGTCCATTTTCCGGTGCTGCTCGCCGATACCCGCCGAAGCAATGAGGAGTCCCGCAAGGTCCTCGCCGAACGGGGAACAACCTTTCTCGACATCGACCCGGCCAGCCGAAAGACCCTCGAAGAGGCACGGGACCAGGCGGTTGACCGGCTGATCCCCGCTGAACTCTCTCGGGATATCTATCACCAGGCCAGCCGGTTGCTCGAGGAGTACCGCCGCTCTGCCGGAACCAGACAGACCGGGCCAGCCAACTGATCAGGCCGATGGCACAGTCCCTGGCAAAAATCAAACGGGCGGCACTTTACGGAGAAGAGCTCCTCCTCGGTCTGCTGCTCTCGGCGATGATCCTTCTCGCCTGTCTTCAGATCATCCTCCGTACCTTTTTTGCCGGCGGCCTGTTCTGGGCCGACCCGGTGCTCCGCTACCTGGTTATCTGGAGCGGGTTCCTCGGCGCAGTGGCGGCCACCGGCCGTGGCCGCCATATCGCCATCGACTTGATCGGCGACCATCTTCCCCCGGTGCTGCAGGGCTGGTTGACCCTGATAATCCAGCTCTTTTCCACTCTGGCCGCAGGCGGATTGACCTGGGCCGGCTGGCGCTTTGTCGCCAGCGAGTTTGCCTTCGGCGCCAGTGGCCCTCTGGGTCTGCCGCTCTGGCTGTTGAACAGCATCTTTTTTCTGGCCTTTGCCCTGATCGCTCTGCGCTACCTGCTGCTCTTTTTCGGGCAGGCACGGGCTGTTATCTCTGGGCCGGCAATCGGCCGCGAGGGTGAAGGTTAATGGGTCTGGTCAAAATCGTCATTCTCGGCCTGGGGCTCCTCGGGACC
>JAZBOD010000047.1:0-4626 GCA_036350955.1 Desulforhopalus sp.
CACTGTTGTCGTTTTTGGCCCTTTTGGCCGCCTTTTTCTCTTTGGCAGTTTTTGCCGGTTTCTTTTTCTCTTCCCGTCGGGTTTTTTGTTCCTTGCTCATCGCAGTTCATGCTCCTGATGGATGTTTCCAGGTTAGTAGCCTGGCTGATCGTGGTTGATCTGTTGTCCGTGGTGGCCAGACGGCAGAGGACTACCGAGGCCGGCGGCAGCAAGAACCAGATACCGACAGTCTACCACTATTGATCAAGAAGTGCTCGGGTTAAGCCCTCAATCGATCGCGGGCAGGGGAACTGCCGAGCAGCGGCATGGTTTCCCCTGGCCGAAATCCGCCGGGAGAATATTGTTTCTGGTAATGGATAATACTTAGTGATATCCTTTCTGTGGCAGGTCTCTTCCCTGACCGAGTTTGGTGAGCACACTTGATGTAAGTAAATGTATTGAATGTACTGAATACCGGAGAAAACCGATGCTGCAATTTTTCAAAGACCTCTCGATCCGGTGGAAAATTGCCGGTTTTATCATCCCCTCAACGATTGCCTTTGGGGTCGTGATGACTTTTTTGAGCCTGTTTTTTTTGCGTGATTATCATGCCGGTATCCTGGAAGATTTTCAACAGTTGCTCCATTCCACTGAATTGGGGGCTGCCGATCTGGCCTCGCAGGCCAGGGCCGACCAGCTCCTTGCCGAACTCTCGGTGCAGGCAGAAGCCGAGATCCGTACCGCCGGGATGGTCCTTGGCGCCATAGTCGCCGGGGTCATTGTTCTGGCCAGTATCGGGGCGATGCTGATCTCCCACTTGATCGGAAAGCCGGTGCACCGGGTTGCTGCCAGTCTGAAAAATATCAGTTCCGGAGACGCCGATCTCACCCAGAGACTGCCCGTCTCGTCGACTGATGAAACCGGCAGAGTAGCTCAGTTTTTTAATGTCTTCCTCGAGAGAATACAGGCACTCGTCAGCGATTTACAAAGAGATGCCGACCAGTTGCGCGATATTGCCAAGTCGATCAACAACTGGATCAAAACAATTGGCGAAAAGGCCAATTCAGCAAAAACCATCTCCCAGAGCATGTTTCGCTCCGCGGGGTATATGAACCGGGATATGGTCGAGGTTTCTGCGGTGATGGCTGAGTCAAGCGAGGATATTCAATCAGTCAGCGGGGCGGTGTCGGAGCTGAAGCTTACGGTAACCGAGATTGCCGAGACCTCCGGCCGGGCGCACAGCAACTCCGAAGCGACCAAGGCAAAGATGGCCCAGCTGGAACAGGAGGTCCTGGAACTCGGCCAGGCGGGGGAAGATATCAGCAAGGTCACCGAGACGATCACCGCCATTTCCGATCAGGTCAACCTTCTGGCGTTGAACGCCACCATAGAGGCGGCGCGAGCGGGAGAAGCCGGTAAGGGCTTTGCGGTGGTGGCCCACGAAATCAAGGAACTGGCCAAACAGACCGCCCTTGCCGCCACCGAAATCCACAGCCGCATTGACCAGGTTCAGAGTGTTACCAGAGTGACCATTGCCGAAATTCAGCAGGCGGCGGAAATTGTTACCGGGAACAGTGCAATCGTTGCCACCATTGCCAGCGCGGTGGAGGAGCAGTCGGCTACGGTGGAGCAGATTGCCCTGGCACTGCAGACCACCGTCGAGAAAATCGGCTTCTCCAGCGGCAAGGTCGCCGCGGCTTCGGAATACGCCAAACAGATGGCGACGATGGCCAACGATGTCACCGAGGCGGCGGTCCAAGTTGACCAGGCGGTGGCGGCGCTCTCCGCCCAGTCTCAAACACTGCAGCAGCTTGCCGAAAGTTCTGCCAACACCACTCAGCGTTTTCGTACCTGAAACGATATTGCCAGCGGCGTTGGTTTTGCGGTTACCCTTTCTTTTTTCCGCTGGCGGCACCGGCAAGGAACCCCTCCCGCTGCTGGTCGATCTGCGGGTCGGCCAGGTAGTCGTCATAGGGGAGCATCCGGTCGATGACCCCGCCGGGCAGGATCTCGATGATCCGGTTGGCGACAGTCTGCACCAGGGTATGGTCGTGGGAAGAGAAGAGGATGATCTCGCTGAACGCCTGCATGCCGTTGTTCAGGGCGGTGATCGACTCAAGATCGAGATGGTTGGTCGGTTCGTTGAAGATCAGTGCATTGGCGTCACTGAGCATCATTCGGGAAAGCATGCAGCGCACCCTCTCGCCACCGGAGAGGACGGTGGTTTTCTTTAAGGCCTCATCCCCGGAAAAGAGCATCTTGCCGAGAAAACCCCGGGCAAAACTCTCCCCTTCAGTGGGTGGGGTGTACTCCCCGAGCCAGTCGACCAGGGTCTTTTCCTCTTCGAAAAAGGCGGAATTTTCTTTGGGGAAATAGGCGGTGCTCATGGTCTGCCCCCAGCGGAAGGTTCCCCTATCCGGGGGTATCTCCCCGATGAGAATCTGAAACAGGGTGGTGATTGCCTGGCTGTTGGTACCGACAAAGGCGATCTTTTCGCCCTTGTTGACCGTGAGGCTGAAATCTTTGAGTATCGGGGTGCCGTCGATGCTCTTGCTGATCCGGTCCACCTCGAGGATCACGTCGCCGCAGGACCGCCCAGGTTTAAAAAGAACAAAGGGGTATTTGCGCGAGGATGCCGGCAAGTCGTCGAGTTCCAGTTTGTCGAGCAGTTTTTTTCGCGAAGTTGCCTGTTTTGCCTTGGAGGCGTTCGAGGAGAATCGGCGGATGAACTCCTTGAGGTCTTTGGCCTTGGCCTCGGCTTTTTTGTTGGCATCTTGCCTCTGCTGCTGGGCGAGTTGACTGGCCTGGTACCAGAAGTCGTAGTTGCCGACGTAGATCTGGATCCGGCCGTAGTCGATATCGGCCATGTGGGTGCAGACCTGGTTGAGAAAGTGGCGGTCATGGGAGACGATGATCACCGTATTTTGAAAGCGCTCGAGAAAGCCCTCCAGCCAGAGGCTTGACTTGACGTCGAGATTGTTGGTCGGTTCATCGAGGAGGAGGATGTCGGGGTTGCCGAACAGGGCCTGGGCAAGCAGTACCCGGACCTTTTCGCCGCCGGTGAGTTCCTTCATTTTTTTATCGCGAAGTTCCTCGGCGATACCCAGGCCGCTGAGCAGGGTTGCCGCCTCGGACTCGATCTCGTACCCGTTCATTTCGGCAAATTCCGCCTCAAGTTCACCACTGCGGATGCCGTCTTCCTCAGTAAATTCACTTTTGCCATAGATCGCTTCCCGTTCGGCCATGACCTCGCAGAGTCGGCTGTGGCCCATCAGTACCGTCCGGGCGACGGTCTCCTCGTCAAAGGCAAACTGGTCCTGATTGAGGTAGGCGATACGTTCACCGGCGGTGACAAAGACTTCTCCCCGGTCGGCGTCACCGATGCCGGCAAGAATCCTCAGAAAGGTTGATTTCCCGGCACCGTTGGCACCGATCAGACCATAGCAGTTGCCATGGGTGAATTTAATGTTAACATCTTTGAAAATGACTCTTTTGCCATAGGAAAGGGCAATATCTGCAGCATGGATCATCTTGTGGTTCTCCAACCTGCCGGGCCTGAGGTGATGCGGCCTCCGGCAGGATAAGGCAGTCTGTCGGCTGCCGTGGTCGTGTCGTAGGGATGGTCAACTGGGGTGGCCTGCCTGGTTGGGCGTCTGCCGGAGGGGATGTCTGAATATCCGGCCGCTGTGAACAACGGCCACCCGGGATCAACGAAAAAGCGCGACCTTACCACGCCTGGGGTGACAGAGCAAGAAGTATCCGTTGTGGACGGCCGGACAGACTTACCTGCTGCTGGTTGAACGGCCCGGGGAGATGGCTGCCCCCCTGGGTGGCTTCGCGGTCTGCGACGATGGCTGCTGCGTTGTACTGGCGTCCTGCTTTTGCTCGCGGGGCAGCTTTCGCCAGAGATCGGCGAGGAGTTGGGCGCCTGCCGGTGGTTTGACGGTGCGGAACTGGCGGTAGACCAGCACGCCGACCAGCAGCAGGGCTGTGATAATCAGCAGTAGTGCGGGGGAGTTCATTGTCTTGTCTCCTGGCAGCATCAGGTGTTGACTCCGGCGGGAGGCGGGAGTGCCGGGCCGCAGTGACGCTAACTGATGCTGCAAGATGTAGGGGAAAAATATTTTCCCGGGATGAGTTTTTGATGAGGATTCAGTCAACTGCTCTGGTATCCTAACTGCAAAGGGGATGCCGATGATCGACGCTGAGGGCTTCCTGACAGGTTTTTTCGGCCCCGGGTGGGTCTGGTTTCCTGAGTATATTTACCGCGGAGGGAGGAGAAGATGCGTTATTCCGAGGCCCGCAGCGGCAGGGTTTTTGTCCTCCGGCTCGATGACGGTGAGATCGTCCATGAGGCGATCGAGGACTTTGCCAAACTGCACAGTATCCGGGCAGCAACCGTTTTACTGGTCGGGGGTGCCGATCACGGCAGTCGGCTGGTCGTCGGACCGAGGCAGGATCGCAGCCTGCTTCTCGAGCCGATGACCCACACCCTCGAGCATGTCCATGAGGCGACCGGTACCGGCACCCTCTTTCCGGACGAGGAGGGAAACCCGCTGCTCCACCTCCACATGGCCTGCGGCCGCCAGGAGGAGACGATCACCGGCTGTGCCCGGAGCGGAGTCAAGGTATGGCGGGTTATGGAGG
>JAZBOD010000048.1:0-3626 GCA_036350955.1 Desulforhopalus sp.
CGCCAGACCTTCCTTAACATTTCTGACGTTTTTTGCAACATGCAAATGGTTTTTTGTTACATGTTTGTCATTATTGCAACAAAACATGCCCCTCTGCAGAACCCAACCCCCTCTGCCATCGAGGGGATAAACACCTCTTCTTCACTGTTCCGACCGGCTGATCGAGTAGAGTATTCCCTGGGTCACCTCCTGCCGAAAATTTTCGTCCAGCAGCTTGCGCCCCCCGGCATCAAGGACGTAAAAGACATCGATGAGCTGTTCGACCTCGGTGGCGATATAGGCCTTGTGGATATTCAGGCCAAAATCGGCCATCCCCTGGGTAATATGATAAAGCTGGCCGGGAAGATCAGCGGCGTAGACCTCAATCACCGTATACAACTCCGAGCTGCTGTTATCTATCACCACCTTTGAGGCAACCTCACCGACCGTCTGGGTCTTTTTCGCACCGCTGCCGGAAAGTTTGCGGTAAAGCCGATGACTCAGCCCCATCCGGTGCTCAATAGCCTGATCGAGCTGGTCGTTGAGGCTCTGCCATTCTTTCTCTGCAAAACTCAGGCCATCTATCGGCTTAACCTCGATGACATCGACAACCGTGCCGTCCGTCCAGGTAAAAATCTGTGCCTGAACCACGGTGAGATTGTTCAACGCGGTCACCCCGCAAATCTTCGCCAGCAGACCGGGACGGTCGATGGTCATGATCAGCAGAGACCAGGTATCTCCAGTGTCCCGGGCAACAACCAGTGATTTCTGCCGCACCCGCTGGTAATGGTCACGCTGGGTGAGAATGTGATCGACGATGGTCTCCGGGGTAAAGGAGAGCACGTAATCACTGCTCAAATCGCGCGGATTGATCCGCAAATCCCGGCGCCCTTTGAGCAGCATGCGGATCTGCTCGCGCAGCCACTCCACCCCCTGTTCTTCGTGGGCGGCAACATCCTGAACCCCGTGCCGGCCCAGATCAAGGAAGGGGTAGACTTTCAGGTACAGTTCCTCCATCAGCGTGGCTTTCCAGTCGCTCCAGGCAGAAGGGCCGGTCGCCCGTGAATCGGCGACCGAGAGCAGATAGAGCATCGCCAGGCGGTTGACATCGCCGATGGTTTCGGCGCAACGCTTGATGAACACCCCATCGTTGAGGTCTCGGCGCAGGGCGTTTTCCGGGATGAAAAGGTGGTAGCGGATGACAAACTCGAGATCCTCGCACTCAGCAGGCTCGAGGGAGAGCCGCTCCCCTACCACCCTGGCCAGGGCCGCCCCCTCGAGACTGTGATCCCGACCGGAACCTTTGCCGATATCGTGCAGCAGGGTAGCCAGGTAGAGCACCCGCAGGCTGCGGACTCTCCCGGCTATCGGGGTCCAGACCGGCACCAGGGCGTGGAGTTCGACAACCGCCTGCAGGGAGTGGCGGTCAACCGTGTAAATGTGGTAGAGATCATGCTGCGCCAGCACCCTGATCCGGGAAAATTCCGGGATACAGGCGGTGAGCACCCCGGTCTCGAGCAGGGTGGTTAACACGGTGGCAATGTCTTTGGCCTCAAGCATTACCGCAAAAAACGATTTGGCCAGACGGGGCGAGGAGCGCACTTTGTCGTTGATCAGCGCCAGAGAGGCGGAGACCGCCTTGCGGCTGCGGTGATGCATCGGCAGACCGCTCCGGGCCATCGCCAAAAAGACCCGGACCAGGGTCTGGGGTCTGGCGAGAAGTTGCGACGGGGTTGCCGTCAGGTGAATTTTCCCGGTCTTCACCTCGATTCCCGTTTCCACCACCCGATCCGCCGGCAACCGCCCCCGATCGGCAAGACCGAGAACCTCGTCGACATGGTCAAAAAACAGGTCAGTGGTGACACTCACCGTCTGCAGTGCGCTGTACACTTCGCCCATGAACTGCTCGACGGCGAGACGGCCATCCCGGTCCCGGTAGCCAAAACAGCTGGCGACATCCTCCTGCAATTCAAAGTAGAGCTGATCGCTTTTTCTTCTCGCAAGAATGTGCAGAGAACTGCGCAACCGCACCAACAGGCTACGGGCGGCAAGAAACTCTTTCTGCTCCTCCTCAAGGAGCAATCCGGCGGCGGTGATCTCCGCCAGGCCGCCAAGGCCGAATACCGCCCTGGCGGTCCACACCATCGCCTGCATGTCGCGCATGCCGCCACGCCCCTCCTTGATATGGGGCTCGAGGAAATAACTGTGGCAGCCGAACCGGTCCCGCCGGCTTTGGCGGTGACAGTGCATTTTCGCAACAAAACCATCCCGATGGCCATCGATGAAACCAGCCCGAAATTCGGTGAGCAACTCGGCAAAAAGTTCGGCTGAACCGTGGATCAACCGGGCATCGAGGAGGGCAACGAGGAAAAAGTAGTCCTCGAAGGCGTGGTCCATCGACTCGGCCACGGTGCGCACGCCATGTCCCACTTCCATCCCGGTGTCCCAAAGCGGATAGAGTACCCCATCGGCGATGCTGGAGATGTGCCCCGAAATCTCCGGGCGATAGAGGATCATCAAGTCGATGTCGGAAAAGGGAAACAGCTCCTCACGGCCGTAACCCCCCAGAGCGATGAGGGCGATATTCCCGTCGCCGTGGGCAACACTGCAGCAGTTCTGGTAACACTCAACGATAAAACGGTCAACCAGGCGGGAGTGGGCGACAAGTTCAACATCACCGCCCTTTCCCGCCACCCAGACCTTTTCCAGTTCTGCCCTGGCTGCCCGAAAACTGCTCAGCATCGATTATACCGCGTCACGATTTTCTTCACCGGTCCGCACCCGAATCACCCTCTCCACCGGCAGGACAAAGATCTTGCCGTCGCCGATTTTGCCGGTATTTGCCGCCGCCCTGATCTTCTCGACCACCTGCTCAGCGTGCTCGGCGGCAACCACCACTTCAATTTTTATCTTAGGAATGAAATCAACCACATATTCAGCACCGCGGTAGATTTCGGTATGCCCCTTCTGCCGACCGTACCCCTTCACCTCGGAGATGGTCATGCCGGCAATGCCGATACTGTTCAGGGCCTCTTTGACATCTTCAAGCTTAAACGGTTTGATTATCGCTTCGATCTTTCTCATCTTCCTTTCCTCAATAAAAGAGCATTCCTGGCAACGGCCAGACGGGCCACAAGACCCCTTCGACCACTCCCTTCTCCACCGCACCGGTACAAGGCACGGCGACGGGAACCGTTCTCTTTTCCCGCCTGCAGGAATGTACCATGGAATCGACTGATCTGCACCGCCGAATACTCCAGCTGTTGGGAATTCCGCCGAGAATTGCCTTTTCCAGCATGCCCCATCAGGCCGTTCAACCAGTATATCAGGCGCTGTATGCCGATTCAGCGTGCTCGCTGGAATCGAGCCCCTCCACCTCGGCATCTTCGGTCAGCCGCATGCCAAGAAAGGTATCGAGGAGTTTAAAGAGCACCCAGCTCAACACAAAGGCGTAGCCCGCAACCACCACCGCGCCAAAAAGCTGGATGCCGAACTGCGCCGAGCCGCCGTGGAGCAGGCCATCAACTCCACCTGGATTGACCGCGGTCGAAGCAAAAACCCCCAGGCAGAGTGTACCGACCAGCCCGCCGACGCCATGAATCCCCACCACGTCCAGGCTGTCGTCAAGAGCCAGCCGCATCTTGAAA
>JAZBOD010000049.1:0-2472 GCA_036350955.1 Desulforhopalus sp.
CCGATCCCTGCCGATTCGGTCGGGGTGAAGACGCCGAGATAGATCCCGCCAATGACCACCACCGCGAGAAAGAGCGTCGGCAGCGCCCGAAAACTGGCCCGCCATCGTTCAGGCCAGCCGGTCTTCGGGCTCGGCCGGTAATTTTTGTCGAAAAGCGAATAACCGATGCTAAAGAGGATAAACAGGGCGGAAAGCAGCAGTCCCGGGCCGACCCCGGCCATGAACAGGCTGACGATTGATTCTTCAGTGATGACCCCGTAGAGGATCAGCGGGATTGAGGGCGGGATGAGAATGCCTAAGGTGCCGCCGGCGGCGAGCAGACCCAGGACAAAGGGCCGGCTGTAGCCGCGGCTGATCATCTCCGGGATGGCAACGGTGGCAATGGTCGCCGCGGTGGCCACTGATGAACCGGAAATTGCAGAAAAAAGTGCGCAGCTGATGATCGTCGCCACGCCAAGTCCCCCCGGCCAGTGGCCGACCCAGCACTGGACGGCATTGAACAGGTCCTTGCCGACGCCGCCCTTAAGCAGGATGTTCGACATCAGCAGAAAGAGCGGCACCGCCAGGAGGACGAAACTGTCCGCCGAACTGTACAGGGCCTGGGGCACCATGACCACGTTAATCCCTTTGAGCCAGAGCAGGAGCAGGCCGAGCCCGCCCAGGGCAAAGGCCACCGGGACCCGGATGAGCAGCAGACTGAACAGGCCGACAAGAATCAGGGTAGCGGTCATTTGCCCTCGGGGAGCTGGTGGGAACCGCTGAGGGTGGCTGTACCGGTGACGGTGCGGAACAACTCCGCCAGGGCCTGGAGCAGCAGCAGGCCAAAGCCGATGGGGATGGCGATCTCGCTCAGCCAGAAGGGGACGCTGAGCATGGTGGCGGTCGAGCGGCCGACCCTGAGCGAATCGACGACAATCTCGGTGCCGTAGACCACCGCCACCAGAGAGAAGGCGATGATCACCAGCAGGGCCAGGGCCTCGCAGCAGGTGCGCAGCAATGGACTGAGAGACCGGACGACGAGGTCGATGGCAATCAACTGCCTGTTGCGCAGGACGTGGGCGGCGGCCAGGTAGGTCGCCCAGATCTGCAGAAAGCGGGACATCTCTTCGCTCCAAATGGTTGGAGCCAGAAAGACGTACCGGGCGATGACCTCAAAGACGATGATAATACCTATCAGAAAAAACAGCCAGGCGGCGAGACGCCCGCACCAGTCACTTAAGGTATCGATCAGCTTAAGCATAGCCTCTGGCCGGTTCGGGGGGCATCACCCCCCGAGACCTCTTGATGAAATTACAGTTGACGGGCGGCCTCGACCAGCTGCTGGCCAAGCGGGCCGGCATTTTTCACGTAGTTGTTGATCACCGGCTCGGCGAGCTTCTGCCACTCGGCCATCTCTTCCGGGGTCAGCTCGATAATGTTCATTTTGTCCGCGACAAAGGCGAAGGCGGCGGCCTCGAGTTGGGCCATTTCGTCGCGAAGCTCCTTTTCAACCCTGGCGGCGGCGGTTTCCATCACCTGCCGGTGTTCGGGGGAGAGGTCCTGCCAGACCTTTTCGTTGACCAGAACGACAAACTCGATGTCGACCATGCTTTTCGTGGCGGTCAGGTGGTTCATCACCTCATAAAATTTACGTTCCTTGACGGCAGTCACTCCGGTCAGGCCGACATCGACGGTACCACGCTGGTAGGCAAGAAACTGCTCGGACCCGGAAATTGAGGTTGGCGCGCCGCCGGCGGCTTCAACCAGTGCGCCAAGGGTCTTGCTGAAAATCCGCACTTTTTTGCCCTTGAGGTCAGCCGGTTTGCGGATTTCGAAGTCGTTGTTGATAAATACCGCACCGCCGTAGGCCTGCCACCAGAGAATCCGCGCCCCGGTCTGGAGGACGGCGTCGTCGAGCGGCTGACGGACCGTGCTGCCCCTCTCGACTGCCTTTTTCACCGCCTCTTCACTGGCGAAGAGGAAGGGGACATAGAACAGGTCGACTGCCGGGATGGTCCCGGAAAACTGGGTCAGCGGTACCACGCCGAGTTCGACCGCGCCGGAGGCAACCGCCTGGGGCACTTCGCTGTCTTTGTAGAGCTGCGCCGAGGGATAGATCTCGATCTTGATCGCCCCGTTGGTTTCCCGGGCGACTTCTTCGGCAAAGGACTGAACATTGATGCCGAGGTGGTGGGTAGCGGGGAGTTGCAGGGTGAGGCGGAGGACTTTCTCGGCGTAGGCACTCTGCAGGCTGAGGGTAAGCAGCATCACGGCGCAACCAACTGCAAAAATTTTTTTCATCATCTGTATAGTCTCCTTGTAGTCTGGCTCAGGATGAACCCGGCAAAAACCTTAACGAAACGACAACCCGACTGGGATATATGCCGAAATGGTTCACTCTCGTCAAGCCTAAAAGCATGGGGTCAGATCTTGTTTTTTGACGTAGGATGTTTTACCTATCGGGCATGGCCAGACCACTGCGGATAGATTTCC
>JAZBOD010000050.1:0-4628 GCA_036350955.1 Desulforhopalus sp.
CCACTCTTGCCAAGGCCAGGCTCGAAGAGCGTGCGGTGGGTTACGAACTCGAGGAACTCAAGCAAACCCTGCTCACCGAACTGGACAACCTGGTGATAGGATTACGGGTAAGTCTTGACAATGTTGAAGTCTCTTTGCGCTCCATCGAACAAGCAGAGGAAAATTTACGTATCACCCAGCTCAAGTATCAGGAAGGGCTGGAGAGGGAGTCCGACCTGCTCAATGCAATCACCAGCCTTTCCCGTGCCCAGTATAACCACGTCGCCGTAGTTCGGACCGTCTTTAACGATAATTACCTTTTAATTCGAATGGTTGATGGATTCAGTAAGGGGTGATTCGACTGAAATTGTTGAGCTCACCGCGGTGAAACAGCAGGGTGGAGGATCGCCTGGCAGGGCAATTCCGGCTGTTATTAGCGGTTGCTGAATTGCTGGGGGAATGGTAGATACTGAGGTTGGGCTGAATAAATGAGTTGTAATTGTATGCAGTTAATCGCTGGATGGAGCGGATGGGGGAACGTGGTCTGGCAGGCCGTGTTGGCGCCTGTTCCTCCTCTGGATGCCGGTGGAAGGGGTGAAAGAGATGAAAATATTGATTGCTGAAGATGAATTCACCACCCGGATGACGGTTCAGGTCTGTTTAGAAGACTGGGGATACCGGGTCGAGAGTGTCGATAACGGTGCCGACGCCCTGGCGATATTGAAAAAGAGTGAAGCTCCGGATATTGCTATTCTTGACTGGGAGATGCCGGAAATTGATGGGATTGAGGTGTGCCGACTGGTTAAAGAGCAGGCCAGCGACAGCCGGCCCTATGTTATCCTCCTTACCGCCCGCGACAGCAAGACCGATGTCGTCCGTGGCTTTGATGCCGGCGCCGATGACTATATGACCAAGCCCTTCAACGATGACGAGCTGCGGGCACGGGTGAGGGTTGCCGAACGGCTGGTACGCACCCAGTCTTCCCTGGCGGCGTCGTTTGCCGAACTCAAGGAGGCTCTCAACCAGTTGGAGATGATCGAGAGCCGGGTCGAAGTATGCCCTAACTGCAGCAAAATTTTCAGCCCCTACGATGGTGAGTGGCACACTTTTCAGGATGTGCTGCTCAACGGGGCCGATCCGCGCTTCATTGTCACCGTTTGCCCCGGCTGCCACACCTGAGCCATCCTGTGTCCGGTGCGCCCTTTCCAGGAGCCGTTAGAGCCTTTTGCAAAACAATCTTTTCGCCCAAACTCGGCGTTATGCTCAAAATTTTATCCTCGGAATATCCATTATATGCCTGTGGTAAAATTATTCGCATGCCTTGATTTCGATCGAAAATCTTCATTTTGCAAAAGGCTCGTTAGGAAACCATTTTTATCAATTTCTTTACGGCTCTTTATGCCGTTGACGAATTATCTGTCTTGTTCGTCATCTCCTTGACAACGGCGCATACATAAAACCAATGTCCAGGGCAGTCCCTCTTCCAGGCCCTGTTGCGGTTTTTACATGCCAACGGCAAACATCGATTCCAGGTCGTGCCGGGAATAGGCTTTAAAGGCGAGCATGGTCTCGGTTTTACAGATTGCCGGGATGGCGTGCATCTTCTCGGTGACCAATAGAGCCAGATCGTCGTTGGTCGCCACCCTGGCGATGACGATCAGGTCGAAATTGCCGCTCACTGAATAGACCTCAGATATCCCTGGGGTGGCCTCGAGTTGTTGCGCCACGCTGTTGGTTTTTCCCCGTTCAACGTTCATTAAAATGATTGAGGTGACCATATTGTCTCCTTGAGAATGGTTACTAATGTATTCGTCATGTTTGGCAGTCCCAACCAAGCATGAAAATTATCCTACCGCTGACTAATCCGCTCCTAACACGGAGGTTGGCAGGTTGTTCAGGGCGTGCTGGTTGGTGCGCGATGCGCACCCGGCAATGAGCTCTGTTGAAGCGCCGTAACTGGAGATAAGGCCAGGCAGTCGGAGCAAGGCTTCACAAAGTGCTTTTCATATACAAAATTATCGATTGAGGGAGGCTGTTACCTGGATTGAGCCGTTTTATCAGAACTATGGCTTGTCAATTTGACGATGCAGGCAGGCCGATTAATTGCCCGCTGATTCTAAACCGAGGTGTCCGATGCTGCCAGGAAAATATCAGGAATTTCATCGAATCATTCGCCGGACCATTCCGGTGAAGAATATCATCACCGACCCTTTACGGACCATCACCTTTGGTACCGACGCTAGTTTTTACCGGTTGATTCCGAAAATTGTGATCAATGTTGAAAGTGAGGGGGAGGTGCAGCTGATTCTCCGCCAGGCCAGCCGCCTGCGCCTGCCGGTCACCTTTCGGGCAGCGGGAACCAGCCTTTCCGGGCAGGCGATCAGTGATTCGATTCTGGTTCGACTCGGAGAGGGGTGGTGCGGTTACCGGGTATTTGATCAGGCCCGGCTGATCAGCCTTGAACCAGGGATTATCGGGAGCCAGGCCAATGCCATCCTTGCCGAATTTGACCGGAAAATCGGTCCTGACCCAGCTTCGATCGACAGCGCAAAAATTGGCGGGATTCTTGCGAACAACGCCAGCGGTATGTGTTGCGGAGTTGCCCAGAACAGCTACCAGACCCTTGACTCGATGCGGCTGGTCCTAGTCGACGGCAGTGTGGTTGATACCGCCGATGACAAGAGCCGTACCGAGTTTTCTCGGCGTCATCGCCCCCTCTTGCAGGGTCTCAGCGAACTGCGGGAACGGGTCTTGGCCGACCCTGCACTGACCGCCCGGATCCGGCATAAATTCAAGATCAAAAATACTACCGGCTACAGCCTTAACGCCCTGATTGATTTTGAGGACCCCTTCGAGATCATGAGCCATCTGCTGATCGGCAGCGAAGGGACGCTGGGATTTATTTCCTCAGTGGTTTACCGGACCGTGGTCGAGCATCGCCATAAGGCCAGCGCCCTGATCCTTTACCCTGATCTGCATACTGCCTGCCGGGCAATTCCCATTCTCCGCGGAGAGGCGGTGACGGCAGCGGAGTTGGTCGACCGTGCAGGGTTACGCTCTGTTGCTGAAAAAGAGGGGATGCCTGACTATCTCCGTGACCTCGGCGAAACGGTCACGGCTCTGCTGGTGGAGACCAGGGCCGAGTCGGCGGAGCAGCTCGGCGAGCAGATTGCGGCGGTGACGACCGCGGTAGCTGCCTTGCCTACGGTAAGGCCGGTCACATTTACCGATGTTCCTGCCGAATACAATGCCCTGTGGAAGGTGAGAAAGGGGCTCTTTCCGGCGGTCGGGGCGGTCCGGCCAGTCGGTACCACGGTGATCATCGAAGATGTCGCTTTTCCCGGCGAACATCTCGCCGACGCGGCTCTTGATCTTCAACAGCTGTTTGACAAATACGGCTATAACGAGGCGATTATTTTCGGCCATGCCCTCGACGGTAACCTCCATTTCGTCTTTACCCAGGATTTTTCCGCTCTGGCGGAGATTCACCGCTATCGGGATTTTATGGATGAGGTGGTCTCACTGGTGGTCGATAAATATGATGGTTCGTTGAAGGCAGAGCACGGTACCGGCCGAAATATGGCCCCCTTTGTCGAAAAAGAGTGGGGGAAGACGGCCTTTTCCCTGATGCGGGAGATTAAAAACCTCTTTGATCCCGAAAAACTGCTCAACCCCGGGGTTATCCTCAACACCGACAGCCAGGCTCATATCAAGGACCTCAAGCCGTTGCCGCCGACCAGCGCCATTGTCGACAGCTGTATTGAGTGCGGCTTTTGCGAGCCGGTCTGTCCGTCAAAGGATGTCACCTTCACCCCCAGGCAGCGGATTGTCGGCCGTCGGGAAATCAGCCGGCAACGTGCTGCCGGTGGTGATGCCAAAGCTCTGCGGAAGCTGATCAAGGCCTACAGGTATCCCGGGAGGGATACCTGTGCCGCCGATGGTCTTTGCGCCAGCCGTTGCCCGGTGGGGATCGATACCGGGAAGATGGTCAAGGCACTGCGCGAAGAGGCCAACGGAGGCCTGGCCAAAGGGGTTGCCAACCGGGTGGCCGACAATTTTGCTGGGGTGGCCCGGAGCATCTCGGCTACGCTTAATGCCGTCGATACCCTGCATAAGCACGCTGGTACCGAGGTGATGGAATCAGCCGCACAACGGGCACGGCAGGTAACATTCGCTAAGCTGCCGCTCTGGAACCGGGAAATGCCCAGCGGTTCGCCAAAAATAGAGAGTACCCCGGTCAACCCGGCCTCCCCCCTACAGGTCGTCTATTTTCCGAGTTGCGCCAGCCGGGCGATGGGTGGCCCGGCTCGTGCCGATGAGGAGCGTGAGGCACTTCCGGAGAAGACCCGTTCTCTGCTCGTCAAGGCAGGTTACGGGATCCGCTATCCGGTGGGGCTCGACCGGCTTTGCTGCGGTCAGGCCTTCGAGAGCAAAGGCTTTGCCGACCAGGCGGCCCGTAAGGCAGAGGAACTCTCCGCTGCTTTGTTGGCTGTTTCGGAGGACGGTGCCTTGCCGGTGCTCTGTGACACCAGCCCTTGCCTCTTCCGGATGCGGTCTACCCTCGACCCGCGGCTCAAACTTTACGAACCGATCGAATTTGTCCTGCTCTTTTTGATGGATCGTCTCCGTTTTACTCAGCTGGATGTCAA
>JAZBOD010000051.1:0-2634 GCA_036350955.1 Desulforhopalus sp.
CGAATAGGCATCGGCGGCAAAGACCAGCAGGAGAAGGGCAAGCAGCTGCAGGGCCATCCCGTACTGGACGAGAAGTGCCGCCAGCCAGGTTTGGTTCTCCAGGTCAATCTGCCGGGCACTGTCGCTGCCCGGCTGCCAGTAATGGAGAACCCGCAGGGCGGTGTGCACCGCGCCACCCACCAGAAAAAGGCTGGCTATACCGGCGATCAACAGGGCGATGGCCCAGGAATTGAGCAGCATGGCCTCAGCTCGCTCCAGGCCCGGCGGTAACCAGGGTGCCGTCGTGAACGGTAACCCGCCGGTCAATACTCGGGTGATCGGCAACCAGTGGATCATGGGAGCTGATCACCACGGTCCGGCCCTCGTTTTTCAGTTGGCCGAGCAGCTCCATCACGGTGAGGGTAAGACGGCTGTCAAGATGGGCGGTGGGTTCATCGGCGACCAGCAGTGGCGGGTCATTGATCAGTGCCCGGGCGATGGCCGCCCGCTGCAGTTCGCCACCGCTCAGCTGACTGGCGGGAAAATCGCGGCGGTGACTGAGGGAAAACCGTTCGAGAAGCCGGTCGGCACGCCGGGCCCGGTCGCCGGGGGCGATGCCTAAGGGAAGTAGCGGCAGAGTGAGGTTGTCAAGAACGCTGAGGTGGTTGAGCATGACAAAATGTTGAAAGACAAAGCCGACATACTGCCGCCGGTAGAGGGTAAGAAAATGCTCAGGAAGCCGGGTGATTTTTCGTCCGGCAAGCATCGCCCTGCCGCTGGTGGGGGCGAGAATGCAGCCGATAATCGACAGCAGAGTAGTTTTCCCCGACCCGCTCGGCCCCTGGAGGCAAACCATTTCTCCGGGAGCAATCCGGAGATCGACATCACGAAGGGCAACCACCTCATTGGCCGCACCCCGGTTATACACTTTCCCTACCCCGACGAGTTCAACCAGCATCTCAAAGCACCGAGTCGGCCCGCACCACCGCGGCCCGCCAGGCGGGGACAGCAGTCGCGCAGAGATAGGGAAGAACCGAAATTGCCAGGACGACGAGCAGGTCGGCGAGCACCAGCGGCGGTGCCAGGGGAAAGGACGGTCGGAGCACCGACCAGCCGAGAAAAATCGGCCGGAAGAAACCCCCGTCAAAAAGCAGCAGGTGGAGCCAGGCCAGGAGGTAACCGCAGGCAAAGGCGGTACAGGCAACCACCGCCGATTCGCAAAAACGCAGGAAAATGATATCGGTGGTCTGCCAGCCGAGCACCTTGAGGACGCCTACCTCGCGCACCTCCTCGGCGGAGAGACCGGAAGCCTTATCCCAGGCGAGAATGGCAAAGGTCACCAGCGCGGTGAGCAGACAGATGCTGCCGAGGCCGGAGCGCCAACCAAAAACCACTTCATAGGTTTTGCGCATCTGCTGACGGGTGATCACCCGGACACCGGGCAGGAGTTCACGGATCTTTTCGGCAACGGTGTCGATCTCCAGGGGATTACCGACGGTGACCAGCAGGTCGGTAACCAGATCATCCGGGACGGCAAAAAGGTCCCGGGCATCGGCAAGCCGCATGAGGATCAGATCGGCAGTAACCAGATCGGTCTCCGGAGAAAAATCGGCCACCACTTCAAAGGAGGCCAGGCTGAGATCGGGGCGAAAGAGGGAGAAGAACCGCCGCCCGTCAAGGCCAAGCTGCTCGCGGACACCGGGGCTGATCACGACCCGTCCCGGTCGCCCCGGGGAAAAAAGCTGGGCCACCTCGCTCTCCGCCCAGCTTTTCGGCGCAATACCCGGTAACAGTCCGGGAAGACCGACCACCGTGTAGTTGGCAGCGGTCCCGGGATCGAAATAGTAGCCCCAGATCCGTTCATCGACCCGCCGAACCCCGAAAATTGCCGCCACCGCTTCGCGGCCGGCGAGGGAAATACTCACCTGCCGGCCGGCAGCAAGCTGCTGCACGGTAATATCCGGGGCGCCGTCAAGGATATCTCCCGCCAACTCGGTGAGGGCGCGGTTGATCAGCTGAAAAGAGGCAAAGAGAAAGACCACCACGCTGAAAACCAGGAACACCGTGCAGTTTTTCAATACCTTGCGGCGCAGCCCGCCGATGGCATAATCGAGGATATTCTGCAGGCGGCCAAAGAAACGCATCCTGCCGCCTTCAGTGGGGCGGGGCCCAGAAGCTGGTGGAGGGGAAGCGGTCGATCCCGCCGGGATGATCCATGACCATGACCACCCGATCACTGGCAACCGGATGACGGGTATAACGGGCCTCGGTCGACAGGGCAAGGTCGGAGAGGCCAAGGGCAGCAGTCACCCCCCGTGCCAGGAGGACCCTTTGTCCCTGCTCGGCGCGGTGCCGCTGCTGAATCAGCAACAGCACGACACCGAGCAGCAGAACAACGATGAAAAACTGAAGCAGACGGCTGCTCGGCCGGTCGGAAAAACTCAATGCTGCCCCTTTTTCCCGTGATGACGCATCTGGGAGCCCTGGCGAAGAGAGTCGACCATTTCGCGGCTGATGTCGACAAAAGGAACAATCTCCCGGCCGTGGTGGTCGGCGAGGAAATTTTCGGCGGCGGCCCGCTCGGCAAAGGGGATCAACTCGTGGCCCATCGGACCAAGGATGTCGCTGCCCACCACATAGAAGGCGTGGCGGCCG